>JAFOFC010000081.1 GCA_017387515.1 Paludibacteraceae bacterium | reverse complement strand
GATTTTAAAACAGTTTTCTCACATTAAAGTGTAGTGAACGGGAATGGACCGTTTTTTTGGGGTGGTTTTATGCATTTTGGGCATTTTTGAACGGATATCCTCCGTTTTTTTATGCCGTTTTAACGCCTATTGTACAAATTTTTGGGTGGATTTTGCCGTTTGGACTGGGTGGGTATGCTCCGTTTTCAGCAGGTTAATCAATGAATAATTTGTTTTGTCACAAATTTTCTGTATTTATGTGACAAAAATAGATTTTTATGGATAGATGTTGATTACATTTGCTCTAAAATCATTAAAGAAAGAAAATGTTGAAAATTGGCAGATAAAACGAATTGGAGAACTATTACAGAACTTACAAGATAGATTTAAGCACTTCAATGAATAAGACCATCATCTACACCGTTATAACGGGTAATTACGATACCATAAAGCAGCCGCTGGTGCTTACGCCGGGGGCTGATTATTTCTTGTTTACGAATAACCCTTATATAATTGAGGCGGGGGTGTGGAAGGTGGTGCACATTCCGTCGCTCAATATAGGAAGCAGATCGGAGAAAGAAAATAATATTTTGCTGTCGCGCAGGGTTAAGATGTTGGCTCATGAATACCTGCCCCAAGGGTACGATGTAAGTGTGTATGTAGATGCGGATATGCTGCTAAAAGAGTCGTTGAGTGAGTTGCTGGATACAATAGCCGATAATAGGCTGATGGCAGCTTGTAGGCATAGTTATTGCGCATCGGTTAAAGAAGAAATTGACGATTTGTTGGATAAGTGTATGGTTGATGCCCTGCAAATTGAAAATCAATGGCAACGTTACGTAGAGTGGGGTTTTAAAGATAATGTAGGGATTTCTGAGAATGGATTGTTGATAAGGCGACATAATGAACCTAGTGTGATAGAATTGATGGAATTGTGGTGGGAAGAGTATCAGCAAGGTTGCTTGCGCGACCAAGTAAGTTTGATGCCGTGTATATATCGAACAGGTTTTATGCCGTATTTTCAGTTCATCGAGATGGATATTAGGAAGAATAACATGCTAAAGGTGTTGAGGCATAAAGAATACGGCCAGGGTGATAAAGAGTAGGAGAGGGTGAGGTTTATTCTACTATAATTCATAATTAATTATGCTGTTATAGATGGTTGCTTTTAATCGATTATTCTATACTATGGGTTTAGATTAATCGAATAAAAGTAACTATTTTATTGTGAATATTATGAAAAGTGCTATCTTTGTGGTTGAATTTAATCGATTATTATAAACTATGAGTTTAGAATATCAAAGCAAATTAAACAAATTGCTTGTGTTAGGCAAGAAAAACGGACTCTTTTTCTCTGATTGGTTAAGAAAGAATGGTTATTCAAATCAGTTGATAAGAAAGTATCGACAATCTGGATGGCTTGCTACTTTGGATAAAGGGGTTATGTATCGTACTGGAGATTCATTGTCTTCATTAGCAGCTTTGTCTTGTTACAATGAGCAGTTAAATAAAAAGGTGAGAGTCGCTGCACATTCGGCATTGGAACTTTTCGGATTTAATCATTATGTTCCAATGGGAAAGGCATTGCTTATGGTTGCCTATCATAATTCGAATATACCTAAATGGATGAAAAGTGATTCTTTTGATAAGAATTTTAAACCATTTAGCACTAAAATGATTGATGTTCCAGAAACTAGTACACTACAGATAGAAGGTGTTGATGTTTTGGTATCGTCTCCAGAACAGGCTTTTATGGAATGCTTGCTTTTAGTTCCAGAACAATATAATTACATGGACTTATACTATATAATGGAACAATTAACCTCATTGCGTGCTGATGTGGTGCAAACACTACTTGAAAATATAAACAATCAGCGTGTTAAAAGAGTGTTTCTATATATGGCTGAAAAAGCAGGGCATTATTGGTTCGATATGCTGAATATAGATAAGATAAATCTCGGCACATCCAAACAGCAATTAGTAGAGAATGGGATATATATAAAGAAGTACAGAATAACAGTTCCTAAAGAGTTGAACGAATATGAATAATCTATACAAAAATCAAGTTGCCCTTTTGATACGCATTATGCCATTGGTTTATAGTATCAAAGATTTTGCGGTTCACGGAGGAACAGCCATCAATTTATTTCATAAGAATATGCCTCGTTATTCTGTGGATATTGATTTAACCTATATTCCAATACAGGAAAGAGAAGAGAGTTTAAAAACCATTAACGAACATCTAAGAACCCTTAAAGCTAATATAGAGAAGTCTGTTCCAGGCATTAAAGTCGTTCCGAAGTATGATGTTTGGAAACTGCAATGTACACTCAACGGAGCAACCATTAAGATTGAGGTAAATGGAACGAAGAGAGGTATAATTGGAGTGACTGAAGATAAGATGTTGTGTGATAAGGCTCAACAAGAGTTCAGTATGGCATGTAAAGCTCGTATAGTGTCATATTCACAATTATATGGCGGTAAAATAACTGCTGCATTGAGTCGCCAGCATCCACGAGACTTGTTTGATTGCAAGTATATGGAAATATCGTCTTTCGATGATGTAAAAGATGGTTTTATGCTATGTTTGCTTGGTAGTGACAAACCCATTATTGAATCTTTACAACCGCATAGCATTGATCAAACGGATGCTTTGGAGAATCAATTTAAGGGTATGTCCGATGTCGAGTTCAGTTATGCCGATTATGAAGAAGCAAGAGTAAATCTGATTGTACAAGTCAATGCAGCATTAACAGAGGTTGATAAAGACTTTATTTTGTCATTTGAAGAAGGAACGCCCAATTGGGACAAGTGCTGTGCAGGGGATTTGAGTAACTACCCATCAGTAAAATGGAAATTACAAAACATAACCAAACTTAAAGAAATCAATGCGCAAAAACACAATCAAGGCATAGAGCGATTGAAGCAGTTCTTTGGGAGATAATACAAAATACACTTCATATTATGCAGAACCCCAAACAGATAATCCCCGATACAATAATTATGGATTTATTTGAAAGTCAAGTTGCCACAGATAAAGAGTATCAGTCTCATAAGATATATTCATTGCTTAATTCATTGATAGATTTTTATAATGCTGTATATGTGTTTGGCCCTGATTTTATAACAAATGGGATTGTTAAAGGTGTTCTAAATATCGATAAAGTAGTCTGTGCTTCACTCTCTGGAACGTTGGATTCTATGAGGGTAGTATTAAAGGAAGGAAGAATTAATGATGCTTACGCATTAATGAGAAAATACAATGATGGCATCATCGTTGTATTGTACATTAATATCTATATAAAGCAGAATTGTAGTATTGAAAAATTTATTGTTGATGATATGCAACAGTGGGTGGATAATAAGCGAAAATTACCATCATCAGAAAAGATGATGAAAGTAATACGGAATTATAAACCATTGGAAGATTTAGAACAGCTTTTTGATTTTGATGATTTATATCTTAAGATTAGACGGTTGGCAAATGGAAATACGCACTATAATAAACTATATTATTTATGGTTAAACAACAATATGATATATAATTCTAATCGCATAAAGGAATTAGATGTGCTATATTATTATACATTGCAGTTGTTTATTTTTCATTTTGCGTACATGTATTCACTAAATCCGCACTATATGATGTCCTCAGATTATGTGGATGCTTTAGATTTAGGTTTTCAACCCGAGGAAGGATCACAATATTGGGTGGCAGGTTATGTGAGTAATGTGTTTGAAAAATATATTCTCACTCGACCAGAAATCGCAGAATATATGAGGAAGCATAGTGGAATGAATTTGTAAAATGTTTGTAGGTGTAATGGTACTTTGTTGTTAACATAAAACGTCTATACAAATAATAGAATTAGATTTAGGAGACTAACATAAATATTTTTATATTTGTGAACTAATTAGAACAGTCTATGAAACACATCACCCTTATAGCGGGCGCAAGGCCTAATTTTATGAAGATAGCTCCACTGATTCATGCAATTAAAAAGGCGAGTCAGGGTGGGGCGGATATAGCGTATAGATTGGTGCACACGGGTCAGCACTACGACAAGCAAATGTCTGATACGTTTTTTGAAGAGTTAAATATTCCTGCACCCGATGCCAATTTGGGCTGTGGCGGCGGTAGTCAAGCGCAGCAAACGGCGGCCATTATGGTGGCGTTCGAAAAGGAATTGTTGGAACATCCTACCGATTTGGTGTTGGTGGTGGGCGACGTTACCAGCACCATGGCTTGCTCTATTGTGGCGAAGAAACTTAACATTAAGGTGGCGCACGTAGAGGCGGGTATTCGTTCGTACGATATGACCATGCCCGAAGAAATTAACCGCATGGTAACCGACTCTATTACCGATTATTTCTTTACCACCACGCGATGGGCTAGCAGCAACTTGGTAAAAGCTGGCATTGAGGACAGTCGTATTTATTTGGTGGGTAATGTGATGATTGATACCTTGCTAGCTAACATCGATCGATTTGTTAAACCTGCTATTTACGATGAGTTGGGCTTGCAAGAAAAAGGTTACATGATGCTAACACTGCATCGTCCTGCCAATGTAGACGAAACCAATCACCTAAAGGCTTTGATGACCGAAATTGTGCAAAATGCCAAAGGGTTGCCCATTATTTTCCCCATTCATCCCCGTACGGCCAAATTGTTTGCCGATTTGGGCATAGAAGCTCCCAATTTGCACATTGTAAGCCCTATGGGTTATTTGGAGTTTAACTATATGGTAAAACGTGCGTTGGCGGTGGTAACCGATAGCGGTGGCATTACCGAAGAAACAACCGTGATGGGTGTACCTTGCATTACCTTGCGCGATAATACCGAACGCCCCGAAACATGCCAAATAGGCACCAACGAACTTATTGGCACAAACCCAGATAACATTGCTCCAGCCTTCGCAACTCTTCTTTCTGGCAACTGGAAGAAAGGCGGTATTCCCGAACTCTGGGACGGCAAAGCTGCGGATAGGATAGTAGAGATATTGATTGGGTTGTAAACAATGTACGGAAAATCCATCCTCCATGCGGTCCCTGAGCCTGTCGAAGGGCCCAGCATGGAGGATGAATTTAGCAGGAGTTATAAACCAAACAATCCCCAGGAGTATTACTCTTGGGGATTATCTTTTTTGTCATGTTAGCGGTTTATAACTCCGTTTTCCAAAGCCCGTGAAGGTTGCAGTATTCGTATACAGCAATGGGGTTGCCGTTGCAGGTACAAACAGTGGCTTCTGGTTTGTCGGTTAGGTTGATTTGAATGCCGCCGTTTTCGGTTTCTACGTAAATAAAGGCAATGTGATGTTCGGGTAACATGGGGTGGGCTACACTTCCAACTTCTACTTTCATCTTGCAATTATCTAGCATGGTTACTACGGGTACATGCTTTTCGGTGCTGGCGTCTACGGTATTGGCTATTAGTTCGGTCATTTTTTCGCCACAGCAAACAACGGGCACTTTTGAATCTACTACTTTTACAATCACGTTACCGCAGTGATTGCATTTAAAAAATTTTACAGCCATAAGGGTTACGTTTTAATGGTGAATAATATGGTTTATTGCAATAGCAAATATAGCAAAAGGAATATCGATTGTACCATTTGTTATGTTAAAAAAGATTATTCGTTTTCTACTAATTTTTGGGCAAACATGCGGGCTGCGTATTCTTCTGGAATAAAAATTTCTTTAATTTGCATGGCTTGTAAAATGGACTGATGCGTAGCATCGATGGCACGAGCGTATATCTTTTTTACGCCCAATTCTTTGAGCGCTACAACGGTGCGTAACGAAAAATCCATGTTTTGACCAATGCATACCACTATACAATCTAGGTTAGTAAGGGGCAATTGCTTTAGGGCAGTTCGGTCGGTTGCATCCATAATGTAAGCCACCGATAGTTGGTCTTTGATGTCTTCTACACGTTGCGCCACGGGGTCGATGCCTATAACTTCGTGCCCTTGGTTAGTAAGCGAGGTGGCCAATGTGGCGCCAAAATTACCTAGTCCTATAATTAAACATTTCATATAACAGGCTTTTTAGTTGATAATTACATGATCTTTGGGATAACGATAGTGGGGTTGTTGCCCACGTTTGGTAAAACTCATTAGTAAGCTAATAAAACCGATGCGCCCAATAAACATCAAAAGGGTAATAAGCAATTTGCTGGCATCGCCCAATAAAGGGGTAATGTTAAGGCTGGCTCCCACTGTACTAAAGGCCGATAAGGTTTCAAACAGCAAGCCACGTGTGGGCAAGTGGGGCTCTAATAGCAGTAAAAGCACATAAAAGAGTATGATGCAGCAAATAGACCCTACCACCACAGCCGATGCTTTTTTGATGGAGTAATCGGACACTTCTCGGTTAAACAAAACTACATGCTGACGTCCCTTTAGTATCGATACAAAGTTGGCCAACACAACGGCTAAGGTATTTACCTTGATACCGCCTGCTGTAGATTGCGATCCGCCACCTATCCACATAAACAACAAATACATCAGAATAGATAGGGTGCAAAACTGTGGTAATTCTATGGTGTTGAACCCAGCCGTACGGGGCGATACGGCATTGATAAAACTATGCGTTATTTTATCGGCCACCGACATGCCTTTAAAGGCACCATTCCATTCCAAAATGGCCAACATCGCAGTGCCAAAAAATACTAAAATAAGGGTACTGGTAAGTACAATTTTGGTGTTTAGCTGGGTAAGGTGTGCTTTTTTTTCGGTGGGACGACGAAAGATAAGCAGCACCCATCTTTTAATGCGATAAAAAACAATGGTTTTAAAGTTAATTAGAATGGGGTAGCCTAATCCGCCCAAAATAATGAGTAGCGATATAGCCCAAAAGAAGCCGTTGTGCGCTGTTAGCAGGCTTGGGTTGCCTAAATTGCCCGATAAGGTAGAAAATCCGGCATTGCAAAAGGCAGAAATGGAATGGAAAATAGAAAAGAAAATTTCTTGTCCCAACGTCATAGAAAGGGTGCCGTGAATGCTCCACCATATAAAGAATGCCCCAATGGCCTCGATGGCAAAGGTAAAGGCTAAAATGTTTAGCAACGTAGATAGCAACGAACTTAGGGTTTCTGCTCCAATTAAATCGCGCACGGCAAATTGGCGTTGTAGGGTAGAACCGCCCATAAAAAAGAGGGCAAAAAAGCTGGTAATGGTCATAATGCCCAACCCGCCCACTTGTATAAGCAAAGCAATGATTAGTTGCCCCGATGGGGTAAATACTTGGGCAATGTCTAGGGGTGTTAGCCCCGTTACACAAACCGCACTGGTTGAAATAAACAAGGCATCGACCACAGGCAATACAAAACCTTCTTGTGTAGAGCGAGGCAGCAACAGCAGTAGCGTACCCATGGCTATAAACAGAATAAAACTACCCGCCATTAACAGCACGGGGTTGGTGCGTTTATTAATTAGGCCAATTACCCCTCTAGAAAGTTCTAGGGCCGAAAACAACCCCAATACACCCATCTCTATTAAATGATGTCCCAACCAATTGTAGGCAGGCGGCAGGTCTATAAATTTGCTAATGCCAATGGTAGATAGCAGAACGCCCCATATAATGGTGGCAACAATGTTTTTGCGGGTAATGCTTTTCCACAAAAAAAGAAGACTAATTAGGTACGATACGCTGTAAGCAATCCAACTGGCGTGGTAAAGGTATTCTAGCATCCCTCGCTCGTAGGGGTGCAAGTGATACCCATAATCAATTACAATAGCACCAATGGTAATACAAGCCACTACAAACGACAAATATTGTCCCCATTTGGCTATTTTGGTACGTAGTTGTACAGGAAACCAATGTGAAAACTGTATGTTAAACATACTACAGCAAGTTGTGCTTCCAAAAGCAAATGTATAGAAAAAAACAGAAAACGTGCTAAAATGCACAGAAAAAAGTAGCGTTTGGTTAATATAAAGAATATTTTTATTTTTGTGGAAAATATAGTCAATATGCCTATCTGCTATAGTCACGATGGCTGACTACTATAGTCCATTATACTTGATATATTATGAAAATAGCCTACTTACTTGGTTCGTTAAGCCGTGGTGGTACAGAAACATTGTTGCTAGATGTGTTTAGGACTGCCGATAAAGCTAATTATGATTTTATAGGTGTGCATCGTAAGGATGGTCCTTATAAAGATGATTTTTATGCAACCCAACCTTTGTTTGTTCAATGTGCACCCAAGGGTAAAAAATTTGTGTCGTATTTGTGCCGTTTGCGCAAATTGTTAAAGAAAGAACAAGTAACCATTGCTCATGCGCAACAGTTCATAGATGCCGCGTATGCTATTTTGGCTACCATGTGTACCAAAATTAAGGTGGTACAAACTTTTCATGGATACGATTTTGGTACCAAGGGGTTGAATAAATGGTTGCTTAAATGGAGCATCAAACACAGCGATGCGGTATGCTTTGTAAGCGAAGCGCAAAAACAATACTACATAAAAAAATACAACCTAAAATGCTTGGATAAGTTGCACGTGGTTTACAATGGTATTAACTTTTCTAAATTAGATGTTGTAAAAGAACCATTGGAATTGCCTGTTGCCAAAAGCGACCGCCCACAGGGCGGACAAAAACCGCTGAAATTGGCGATGGTAGGCAATTTTGTGCCCGGACGGGCACAAAATTCGGCGTGTCAATTTCTTAAAAAGATAAAAGATGCGGGTGCTGTATTTGATTTCTATTTTGTGGGTAAAAAAAGCGATGCCGAGCCTTGGCGCTTTGATAATTGCGTGCAGTATTGCCAAGAAAATGGATTGAGTGATTGTGTTCACTTTTTAGGGGGTAGGGGCGATGTGCCACAAATTTTAAAACATATGGACGCATTTATTTATGCAACCGACCACGATACCTTTGGCATTGCGGTTATTGAAGCCATAGCGGCAGGATTACCAACCTTTGTGAACGATTGGGAAGTAATGACTGAAGTTACAGGTAATGGCAAATGGGCGTCTGTTTATAAAACTAACGATGCAGAAGATTTTTGCGCTAAATTTATGGATTTTGTAGCCAACATCGACCAATACAAAAACCAAGCCACTAGCAATGCACAACAAGTTCGTGCCGCATATTCTATAGAACAGCACATGCAAAGGTTATACCAGGTGTATAGCGACACGCTCAGTTGAATCGTTAAATCGTGTAAACGACTCAACGATTATTCGGGCCCTTTGATATTTCTTTTGCGACTCGGCATAATCAATGCTTGGCACTTCGACAAGCTCAGTGACCGCATTGCTTCTGCTCTCGCTGCTCAAGAAACTCGACAAGCTCAGGGACCGAATGGAATCGACTCACCGAATCACCAAATCACCGTATCACCGATATAAAATGGACTTTACACTTAAAATATACCGCAAACTGCTAGAAACCTTGCAAGCGCAAGGGTATAAGTTTTTGACGTTTGAGCAATACTGTATGCTTGGGCTACGCCCTCAGGATGAATCGTTAAATTGCGTAACCGCTGAATCGCCAAGCGACAAGCAACAAGAGACAAGTGCCACTCGCGAAGCGAATATCGACTCACCGACTCACCAAATCACCGAATCACCAACAAGATTTATCATTCTGCGTCACGATGTGGATTTAAAGGCAGAGAACTCGGTAGAAACGGCAAAAATTGAGCACAGTTTGGGCATTAAGGCCAGTTATTATTTTAGGGTAGTGCCCGATAGCGATAAACCCGATTGCATTAAGGCTATTGCCGATATGGGCCACGAAATTGGTTACCATTACGAGGATATGTCGCTGTGTGGGGGCAATCCCGAAAAGGCGGTGGTGCATTTTGCCGAAAAATTGGCGTATTTTAGAACGTATTACCCCGTTAAAACCATCTGCATGCACGGTGCGCCTACCAGCCAATACGATAGCAAGGATATTTGGCAATTTGCATCGTACAAAAACGATTTTGACCTAATTGGCGAGCCGTATTTTGATGTGGATTTTTCGGATTTATTTTACCTAACTGATACCGGTAGACGCTGGGATGGCTACAAGGTGAGTGTGCGCGATAAAATTCCTACGTATCAAGATGTTTGGACTGCGAATGGGTGGGTGTATAAACGTACCGATGATATTATTCGCGCTTGTAATAACGGTAGTTTGCCCAATCGCATTATGATTACTACGCATCCCCAACGTTGGACAGATAGCAAGGTAAAAGGCATGCAAGAAGCCATCGTTCAAAACCTTAAAAACACCGTTAAATACCTGCTTATTAAATGGAGAAGCAAGTAAACATAGTATCTCCTAATGCCTATTTGGACAAATGGTATGGCTTGCTGGAGGTAAGTCCGTATCGATCTTGGTTTCAGAGTCCACACGGTTTTAGCCTATACGATGCGCAGCCTTACTTGGATACGTTTGCTATCGGGGTGATGGAAAACGACCAATTGATGGGCGTGGTGGTAGGGTTTATCCAAGCCGAAAAGGGGCTAAAAAGTTTTTTTTCGCGCCGAGCCATTATTAACGGCGGTTTGTTGTTGCATCCTTCTATTAGCCAGAATGCCTTGCAAGCCTTGTTGCAAGCCCTAAAAAACCGTACCCGCAAAGCCATTTATGTAGAAATTAGAAATTTGTACGATTACAGCCTATACGCTACTACGTTGGAGCAATTTGGTTTTGCCTACCAGCCACATTTAAACATAAAAATTACGTGCGATACATGGCAGCAAGCCTTAAAACGCATGGACAACAACCGCTACCGCGTGCTTAGCAAACCCATGCCTCAGGGGCTTACCCATAAAATGGCCAAAAACCCAGCCCAGGTTAAGGCGTTTTACCAGATGCTTCAAAAGCACTACCAGCAAAAAGTGCGCAAGCCCTTGTTTCCGTATGCCTTTTTTGAAACCATGATTATGGGCGAAACGGGCAAGCTGTTATTGCTTTATAAAGACGATAAAATGATAGGGGGCATGGCGTTGTTGTATTGGCCCAATACGGCTTTGTACGATTATTATGCATGCGCTTTAGACGAGGAATACAGAGACCTGTCGCCCTCGGTGTGGCTATATGGCTTGGCTATTCAATACGCCATCCAGCATCAATTGCCAGTGTTTGATACCATGGGGGCGGGTAAACCCGATGTTCCCTATGGGGTGCGCGATTTTAAACTGCGTTTTGGCGGCGATTTGGTAGAGCATGGCCGCTTTTTGCACATCAACAAACCCACGCTGTATCGCTTAGGCGTCTGGGCGATAAGTAAGTCGAAAGTTGCGAGTAAGCGAGAGCAATGATAAGCTTGCTTAATCATTGCCGAGCATGAGCAACTTCATGAGGGCGAAGCCCGAATAAAGTCGAAGGTCAAAAGTAACGTTAAATCGTCTAAACGCCTAAACGACTAAACATCAATTCACCGATTAGTCGATTCGTCAATCAAATCATCGCCTCACCAAATCACCAAATCACCATCCTTTCGGGCCCTTCGACAAGCTCAGGGACCGAATAGGATCGACTAAACGCCTAAACGACTAAACATCGATTCACCGATTAGTCGATTAGTCCGAGCGACGCGAGATTTTTAACACTTTATTTCAAATTTTATACGTATCTTTGCAAGATTGTACAAGCGAACATTTTTGCTTTTATGAATAAACAAAAAAAGACCTCAAAAAGTATCTTGCACTTTGAATACAAGCACTTTATAGTCGACGTGGTAAACCTAGCTATTAGTGTGCTGTTGGTACTATGGCTAGCTCCTTTTAACACCGTCAATCCTTTTCACAAATACGTACCTGTGTACGTTTGTTTTGGATTAGGATGGATTTTCTTTGCATGGCTATTTGGCCGATATGCTCAACCCATTAAAAAACAGGGCTACTTTCCTTCTATTTTTAGGGCCGCTAATGCATCGATAGTGGCTTATGGTATTACTGCCGCTATTTTTTACTTCTATTTAACCAACTATTCTATTTGGGTATTAACAGCCGTAACGGGCATTGCATTTGCATTCTGGTTTTTGGTGCAAAGTTTGTATTTTGCCTTTTTGTATGCCTCCGACCCCGAAGAAGAAGTAGAACCCATAGCCAAACGCGAACCCAAAAGGGTGTTGGCATCGCCTACCATTATATCGGACGAGGCCTACGAGGCTATCTACAAGGCCATGAACAAGTGGATGAGCAAGCGTGCTTTTAATTGGCTTTGCCAACAAATTGATTTACACAGCAGCAATACCTTTGTGTTTGCCTCTACCACCATCTTTAACCTAGAAAGTTTAACACCCTACAAATACGATACCATTGTTAATGTGCGTAGCCTAAACAACATTAGGGGCATTAACAAAATGTTTTCGATGGCCAACGAAAAGTTACCTGATAATGGTTTGTACGTGGGCGTTTTCAAAGACAAGCACGTTAAAAAGCAACAAATTTTGCAAAAGTACCCAGCTGGCATTAACTGGATATTTTATACCTTCTACTACTTTGTTAAACGTGTAATCCCTAAATTATTCATAACCAAGCGTTTGTATTACGATATAACCCGAGGCAAACGCCGTGTACTATCCAAAACTGAGGTGTTTGGCCGCTTGTATTTTTGCGGATTCGAAATTGTATCCGAAAAGAAAATAGACCATTATACCTACTTTGTGGCACGTCGCCGACAAGAGCCACCCATGTACAAAAAACGTCGTTACGGACCCATTATATCGCTTAACCGAGTGGGCAAAAACGGTAAAACCTTTAAGTTTTACAAAGCCCGCACCATGTATCCTTATTCTGAATTTTTGCAAGAGTACATCTATCAAAAATGTGGTTTGCAAGAGGGGGGTAAATTTACCCACGACATTAGGGTAAGTACGCTAGGACGTTTTATGCGTCGCTATTGGTTAGACGAATTGCCCATGATTTTAAACCTACTAAAAGGCGATATGAAACTGGTGGGCGTGCGTCCTATTAGTAAGCACTATTTTAGTTTGTATGGTCCAGAGTTGCAAGAACTTAGAACCAAGGTAAAACCAGGCCTATTGCCTCCATTTTATGCCGATATGCCCAAAACGCTCGACGAAATTCAGGCATCCGAACTAAAATACCTAAACATGTGCATCAAGCGCGGCGCGTTTATTACGGATATTATTTATATGTGGAAGATTTTTGTGAATATTGTCTTTAAACGTGCCCGGTCGCATTAGAGCGATTTTAAACGGTGATTTCTGCGTTGTCGCTCGTGTTCGAAATCCTCATTTACTTTAGTAAACTCCGGTTTCTCACACTCACACGCCTTGAAATCCCTCATTTAAAATCACTCTATTAAATTAAAGCTATTAAATTAACTCTATTAAAATCAATCTGTTAAATTAACTCTGTTATAATCACTCTAAACAAGTTCAAAAATTATAACCTTGATAATAGAGAAAAATATTTCTCCTTTATCAACTCTCCTTTTTTTTGAAGAATGAAAAAAAACCTCATAACCCTCCTTACTTTCTTTTGTGGAACACTGGTGCTTTTTGCACAGAACATTCCACAAAACATGGACTATACCCGTTTGTATAGTTTTATTGACGAGTTGGCTACCGATGGATTGGTAGATGTAAACTCGGCCATAAAACCGTACAACCGCAACGCCATTGCGGCGATGCTAAAGCAAGCCAAAGCACAAGACTCGCTGCTCAACAAGCGTCAAAAAAAGGATTTGGCCTTTTTTATGAGCGATTTTGCCAACGAATTGGACACCATGCCCAAGGCGTATGTGCATTGGACCGATAAAAAAAGCTTTGATTTATCGCTGTTGCAACCTCAGTTTTTGTATCAAAACAAGCACTTTAAGTTCCATTTGCGTCCCATTTTGGGTATGGATTTGATGTACAACCGCCATGGGTTGTTGATAAAACGTCGTTGGGGCTTTGATGTGCAAATGGATATTGTAGACCATGTGTCGGTGTGGGGTAGTTTGCGCGATATATCGTTTAATGGCAATAACTTAAGCGACGAATATTATAGCAATATTTACCAACGAATTGACGCTGCTAAGTTGTCGCAACCCCAATTTTTGTACAATTTGCCTGGTTGCCAGTACAAAGAAGCCAACTACGGGGGCGATTTTAGCGACTTTAGGGGCGGTATTAAAGCCTATGCTTGGTGGGGTAGCATCGGGTTGGTAAAAGACCAGTTAGCATGGGGCGATAGCTACAACTGCTCTAACATTATATCGGGTAGGGCACCTACATTCCCCATGATTACCTTGCAATTAACGCCTTGCAAATGGTTTGAATTTAACTACATACACGGGTGGATGATTAGTAATGTGGTAGATAGTACCTATTTTTACACCGAAGAAACCTACAGCACCGAGGGGTCTAAAAAGCATTACCGACCCATGAACAAGTTCATTGCGGCCAATATGTTTACGTTTACACCCATCCCTCGATTAAAATTATCGATAGGTAACTCTATTGTGTATGCCGAGCGCAATATTCAGCCTTTGTACCTTATTCCGTTTGCGTTCTTTAAGTCGCTAGACCACTTAATGACCAAAGGGGTGGCTACCGAAAACCAAAATTCGCAACTCTTTATCAATTTAAGTTCGCGCAACATCAAGCATTTGCACTTGTTTGCCTCGTTCTTTATCGATGAGTTTGCTACCAAACGCTTATCGAACGATGAAAACAACCTGATATCGTACAAAGCAGGCTTTGAGGTAAGCAACTGGCCGCTTAAAAACCTATCGTACGGCTTTGAATACACCCGCACCAATACGCTCAATTACAAACACTCTATTCAGGCCATTACTTGGGCATCAAACAGCTATAATTTAGGCCATTATTTGGGCGATAATGCGCAACAATTTTTTGCCTTTATCAATTACAAACCCGTTAAAGGGTTAAATTTAAATTTATCGTACACCAAAGACCAAAAGGGCAACGATTACGAATATTTGCGTAAAAATGTGCGTCAAATCATTTCGCAACCCATTTTAAAAGACATTGTCTGGGAGAACGATATTGTATCGTTTAAGGCCCTTTACGAGGTATGGCCCAATGCTTATGCCACCGTGCAAGTAGATTGGAACTATGCCCGCGGCCACGATATTGATTCTCCTGCCATTGAAGGTGAAAGTCGTTTGGATGCAAACGGATATTTAACTAAATTTACACCGTCCTTTTACCAAGGCAGCAACATCACCGCCACCTGCGGACTTAACATTGGTTTTTAAAATCCTTGATTTTAAAAACGACTAATCGGTGAATCGACTAATCGGTGAATCGAATTTTATTAACCATCTTAATACTTATAATTATGAATTATGTTTTTTCTTTTGAGAAAATGAGAATGTGGACTGATGTCAAAATGTACGTAAAAACAGTGTATGACATTACTAAAAATTATCCGCATCATGAAAGTTATGGATTACAATCACAGTTACAGAGAGCCGCTGTATCTGTAGCATCGAATATAGCCGAAGGATTATCTCGGAAAACAGATAAAGAACAATTGAGATTTGTTGAAATAGCCTATTCATCATTAATAGAAACATACGCACAACTCTCTATTTCCAAAGATTTAGAGTATATCAATGATGTTCAATTTCAACAAATCAATAATGAAATACGAAAAATATCGAACCAATTAAACGCTTTAACCAGAACAATAAAGAAAAGAATCACAGAATAACCGATTAGTCAAAAAACAACCGATTAGTCGATTCACCGATTCACCGATTAGTCAATTTAAAAAAACGCCGCAAAGCGGCACGAAATACCAAACGTATAACAAAAATTTTATGAAAAAAATTCAAATGGTTGACTTAAAGAGTCAATACGAAAAAATTAGAGAGGATGTAAATGCCGGTATTCAAGAAGTGATTGATACCACTACCTTTATTAAAGGGGGCAAAGTAAACGAATTCCAAAAGAATTTGGAAGCTTATTTGGGGGTTAAACACGTTATTCCAACGGGTAACGGTACCGATGCGCTTCAAATTGCGTTGATGGCATTGGGTCTTAAACCAGGCGACGAAGTTATTACGCCTACCTTTACCTTTATTGCAACCGCAGAAGTGGTAGCTTTGTTGGGCTTAACTCCTGTGGTAGTAGACGTAGAAGAAGATACCTTTAACATCGATATCGAAGCGGTTCGTAAAGCCATTACTCCCAAAACCAAAGCCATTGTTCCTGTTCACTTGTTTGGTCAAAACGCCAACATGGATGCGCTATTGCAATTGGCGAAAGAAAATAACTTGTACATTGTAGAAGATGCTTGCCAATCAATTGGTGCCGATTATACTTTTGCCGATGGTAGCAAAGCTAAATCGGGTTGTATTGGTAACATTGGTTGTACCTCGTTCTTCCCTTCTAAAAACTTGGGTTGCTACGGCGACGGTGGTGCTATCTTTACCAACGACGACGAATTGGCAGCTAAAATGCGTGCTATTGCTAACCACGGTATGGTGGTTCGCTACTACCACGATATGATTGGTGTAAACAGCCGTTTGGACAGCATTCAAGCCGCTGTATTGGACGTTAAATTGCGCCACTTGGACGAATACATTGCTAACCGTCAAACAGCTGCTGCTTACTACAACAATGCATTTGCAGGTTGCGATAAATTGATTACTCCAATTACATCGCCCTTTACCACCCACGTATTCCACCAATACACCCTTAAATTGGTAGGCGTAGACCGTAACGGTTTGCAAGAATACTTAAAAGAAAAAGGCATTCCAGCCATGATTTACTATCCCGTTCCTTTGCACTTGCAAAAGGCTTACCAAGACCCTCGCTACAAAAAAGGCGACTTCCCCGTGGCAGAAAAATTGATGGATTGCGTTCTTTCGCTTCCTATGCACACCGAATTAGATGAAGAACAATTGGAGTATATTACATCGTCTGTTTTAGAATTTATTGAAAAATAAATTCTAAAACAGAAAGGAGAGTTGAGAGTTGAGACGTATTGATGACCGTAAGGGAATAAATGAGAAATTTCTCCTTTCTCCTTTATCAGTTCTCCTTTTAATTCAAGATCGTACAACAATGAATAATTATTTTAAGCACGAATCGTCTTATGTAGACGAAGGTTGTCAAATAGGCAACGGCACCAAGATATGGCATTTTAGCCACATTATGAGCAATTGCGTTATAGGCGAAAATTGCAACATTGGTCAAAACGTAGTAATATCGCCCAAAGTAGTGTTGGGTAACAACGTAAAAATCCAAAACAACGTATCGGTTTACGAAGGTGTAATTGCCGAGGACGATGTTTTTATGGGTCCCTCGATGGTATTTACCAACGTACTAAACCCTCGTAGCCACGTTAGCCGCAAGGACGAGTACCGTGCCACCATTTTGCGCAAAGGTTGCAGCATTGGTGCTAACGCTACCATTGTATGTGGTCACGAGATAGGCGAGTACGCCCTTATTGGCGCAGGTACGGTAGTTACCAAAAACGTGAAACCTTACGCGTTGATGGTGGGTAATCCTGCTCGTCAATTGGGTTGGGTGAGCGAAAACGGTCAAAAATTACATTTTGACGAAAACGGCCTAGCCACTTGCCCCGCCACCGGTCAAAAATACCAACTTAAGGATGGTTTTGTTAAAGAGATTTTATAAATAATAATAAAAAGGAGAAATGAGAATTGAGAAAGGAGAAATATCTCTCCTTTCTCCTTTCTCCACT
>JAFOFC010000080.1 GCA_017387515.1 Paludibacteraceae bacterium | reverse complement strand
ATAGTCGTACCCGCCAATGCCTTTGGACCAAAGGCGAAACCAGCGGCAATTTCTTAAACGTAGTATCGATTAAAGAAGACTGCGACAACGATACCCTACTTATTAAGGTAAACCCAGTAGGCCCTGTATGCCACACTGGTGCCGACACTTGCTTTGGCGAAACCAACCAAATGACTGGTTTGGATTTTATTAAATACTTGCAAGACTTTATTGATAAACGTTATGCAGAAATGCCAGAAGGCTCTTACACCACCTCATTGTTTAAAAAAGGCGTAAACCGCATGGCACAAAAAGTAGGCGAAGAAGCCGTAGAAACCGTTATTGAAGCTACCAATGGTACCGAAGAAGGTTTTATTTACGAAGCTTCAGACCTTATCTATCACCTAATTGTGTTGCTAACCTCTAAAGGTTTACGCATCGAAACCTTGGGCGAAGAACTTAAAAAACGTCATAAATAATTTCATCATACCATGGCACAACTTATTGCATACAGAAACGTCGACATATACCAAAAAGAGCAATTGGTACTAAAGAACGTATCAATTACCGCCGAATCGGGACAATTTTACTACCTTATTGGGAAAGTAGGTTCTGGTAAAAGTAGTTTACTAAAAACCATGTATGCCGAACTACCTGTTGAAGGAACTGCCAGCGTATTGAATGTTAACTTATCGGAGATTAAAGAGAAAGAAATACCCTACTTGCGCCGTAAAATTGGCATTATTTTTCAGGATTTTCAGTTGCTAACCGATCGTACAGTTTTTGAGAACTTATCTTTTGTACTAAAGGCTACCGATTGGAAAGATAAAGATGCCATGGAAAAACGCATTGGCGAAGTATTAGCACAAGTAGGAATGGCCAACAAAGGGTATAAAATGCCCCACGAGCTATCGGGTGGCGAACAACAACGTATTGTTATTGCACGTGCCCTATTAAACAATCCCAAATTGATTCTTGCCGATGAGCCCACAGGTAACCTTGACCCTGAAACAGGAAAAGGATTGGTAGATTTATTGCACAGTATCTGTAAAAACGAAGATACTACCATTATTATGGCCACACACAACTTAACCTTGCTAGAAACTCACCCAGGCCATGTGTGGCACATTAGCAATCACGAGTTAACTTGCCAATCAGATTTTTTATCGGTTAATTCTAGGGCAAATTGCTCTAACACCTCTGCTGCCGAATAATATCTATTCCAATATGCCATAGTAAAGTCTTTGTTCTTTTCTGGAACAAAGGCTTTTGCATATTCTTTCATTCGCGCTTCTACTTCTTTAGGTGTTTCTGTAGTATAAGCCACATTAGGAAACACAAACCTTGCTTTAGCAGAAAACAACAAGGTTGCATTGGGGTATTTTACTTCAAATTTTACGGGAAAATAATCGGCACATTTTTGCACCAAGGGTAAGGTTTTACCCAATTTTTGTCGTTGAACCATTAACACCTGACGCAACGAAACCTTCAAGTTGTGCGCCTTAACAAAATCCATGGTTTCAACCATCTCTTCAAAAGAAAAACCTTCTACCTTGTACGACATGCACAAATCGTAGATAGGAGCCATATACCCCTTTTCTTTTAGCAATTTTAATCCATCAAAGAATTTCTCATCAAAACATCCTTCCGATTTCATAAAAAAGAGGTTAGAAGTGGTTACTGAATACCCTCTTTTATAGGCACGCCATTTACCCTGTATGTATATTCCTACCCATCTATAGCAAATAAGAACTATAAAAAAGGCTATCAATAAACCTATAATAAGGCTAGAATCTATTTGTCTTAATAGTGCATTCATCGGTTCGTTTATTTTTGAAGACGTAAAGATAATGAAAAAGCCTACTAAATACAAAAAAAACCTCGCCGAAGCGAGGTTTTTCGTGATATAAAGATAATCTAAGATTATTCTTTGATAGCAGCTTGAGCAGCAGCCAAACGTGCAATAGGCACACGGAATGGAGAGCAAGATACGTAGTTCAAACCTGTTCTGTGGCAGAATTCTACAGAAGAAGGTTCACCACCGTGTTCGCCGCAAATACCGCATTTCAAGTCGGGACGAGCTGCACGACCTTTTTCGGTTGCCATTTGTACCAATTGGCCTACACCAGTTTGGTCTAGCACTTGGAATGGGTCGTTAGGCAAAATCTTCATGTCTAGGTATGCAGGCAAGAACGAAGCAATGTCGTCACGGCTATAACCAAAGGTCATTTGGGTTAAGTCGTTGGTACCAAACGAGAAGAATTCTGCTTTGGTAGCAATTTGGTTAGCAGTAAGAGCAGCACGAGGAATTTCAATCATAGTACCTACTTTGAATTCGATGCGGTCACCTTTTTCTGCGAACAATTTTTCTGCTTCGGCACGGATAATGCCTTCTTGGTTAGCAAACTCGTTTACAATACCGGTTAGAGGCACCATAATTTCTGGGAAGGTAGCTATACCTTCTTTTTTCAATTCCAATGCAGCACCCAAGATAGCGCGGGTTTGCATTTGAGTAATTTCTGGATAGGTGTTACCCAAACGACAACCACGGTGACCCAACATAGGGTTAGCTTCGTGTAGCGAGTTAACACGTTGACGGATATAGTCGAACGATACACCCATGATTTCTGCCAATTCGCGTTGTTCTTTTTCTTCGTGAGGAACAAACTCGTGCAAAGGTGGGTCTAACAAACGAACAGTTACAGGGCAACCTTCCATTGCTTTGAAGATACCTTTAAAGTCGGCTTGTTGGTAAGGAAGGATTTTAGCCAATGCTTTACGACGACCGTCTTGAGTTTCAGCCAAAATCATTTCGCGCATAGCACGGATTTTGTCACCTTCAAAGAACATGTGTTCAGTACGGCACAAACCAATACCTACAGCACCAAATTTACGTGCTACAGCAGCATCGTGAGGAGTATCAGCATTGGTACGAACTTGCATGCGAGTGTATTTGTTAGCCAAATCCATCAATTCTGCAAAGTCTGCGTCCAATTCAGCTTCTTTGGTAGCAACAGCACCCAAGTAAACGTCACCGGTAGAACCGTTCAACGAGATGTAATCACCTTCTTTTAAGGTAGTACCGTCTACGGTCATGGTTTTAGCTACATAGTCAATTACCAAAGCACCTGCACCCGATACGCAGCATTTACCCATACCACGTGCAACTACAGCAGCGTGAGAGGTCATACCACCACGAGCGGTAAGGATACCTTCGGCAGCAGCCATACCAGCCAAGTCTTCTGGAGAGGTTTCGATACGCACCATAATTACGCGTTCGCCTTTGCTTGCCCATAGAGCAGCGTCATCAGCACTGAACACAATTTTACCGCAAGCAGCACCTGGAGAAGCAGCCAAACCTTTGGTCAATACTTGAGCAGCTTTCAAAGCGGTTTTGTCAAATACAGGGTGCAATAATTCGTCTAGTTTGTTAGGCTCGCAACGCAAAACAGCAGTTTTTTCGTCAATCATACCTTCGTGCAACAAGTCCATGGCAATTTTAACCATAGCAGCACCGGTACGTTTACCGTTACGAGTTTGCAAGAACCACAATTTACCTTCTTGTACGGTAAATTCCATGTCTTGCATGTCTTTGTAGTGGTTTTCCAATTTGGTTTGCAAAGCGTCCAATTCTGCATAAATTTCGGGCATTGCTTCTTCCATTGAAGGATATTTAGCAGCACGTTCTTCTTCAGAAATGTTAGCTAGTTGTGCCCAACGTTGCGAACCAATTTTGGTGATTTGTTGAGGAGTACGGATACCAGCAACTACGTCTTCGCCTTGTGCGT
>JAFOFC010000079.1 GCA_017387515.1 Paludibacteraceae bacterium | reverse complement strand
TTGTTTACCCATAGCATCTACAAAACCATAGTATTTTTCTTTACGAACAATGGCAAAACCCTCGGAATACGGATAAATACGGTTGTAGTTACTTACAGAATCAACAAATTGACTAGTTATTTTTACTTGGTACGATTCATTTTTTTCTACACCCAACACAAAATACCCAATGGTTAAACCAATTAGGCATATTATTAGAACGATAAACAGTGTATTAGTGCGTCGCATAACAGACATAGTATATTATTTAATATGATTGTTTATTCTTTTTTTGACAATCGGCACATATTCCATGTACCACATAATTAATATCGGTTACCATAAAACCATCGGGCATTTTAACCATAGGGATTTGTTCGGTGCGAACACAAAAAGTACGCTGACATTCCACACAAAAAGCATGAACATGCTTGCATCCTTGATGATTATGCTGGTGTATTGCATCGGAATGATGATGCAGGCATACATCTGAATCATCGCATCGGCAATATTTTT
Source organism: Paludibacteraceae bacterium (assembly GCA_017387515.1). Classification (GTDB taxonomy): domain Bacteria; phylum Bacteroidota; class Bacteroidia; order Bacteroidales; family Paludibacteraceae; genus Enterocola. The sequence continues at coordinate 7,247 of JAFOFC010000079.1, read as the reverse complement.
TTTGTCCACTGCCATCGTCTATGCTATGCAACAAATGATGCTCTTCAAATAAGCTCAAGGTTCTAAAAAGCGTACTTTTATCTACCGTATCGAGCCACATTTCCATATCGCCCAACGAAAACGGATGGTCGGTTTTGGCAATCTGCCTCCACACCAACATCCTAATGGCTGTAGGACGCACACCAAAGTGCTGTAATAATTTTTCTTCCACCTCTATTTTTTTTACAAAAATAAAACAAATAGATGGCATAAGACAAAGAAAAACAGAAAAAAAGACAAGATAGATAAAGTAGAATATAACAAAAAAAGGAGAACCGAAGTTCTCCTTTTTAGTGACCGCGGCAGGATTCAAACCTGTAACCTTCACATCCGTAGTGTGACGCTCTATTCAGTTGAGCTACGCAGCCATCTCGTTTGTGAGTGCAAAGGTAATACAATTTTCTTTGTCTGCAAATAAAAAATCATTTTTTTTAGAAAAAAATCGCATTTTAATTGCCACACCTAACCTTATTGTTTTCTTACATACACCCCATATTGCCATGGATTAAGCACATAAGAAGCTGAATCACTGAATACAACCTCTGTTCCCGTCATCCATTCTACAAACTCGCCTTGAGGCAACGCACTTTTAACATCAAAGAAAACTTTTTGATCTGATAAGTTGCCCAAATAAATAACCTCTTTGCCCGACAACGCTCTTGAAGCCAACAATACCTTGCTATTTTCTGTGGTATCGTACACTTTCCACTCGCCACCAACGGCTCCAGCAAGCAATGCTGGTTGCGTATGTTTTAACTCGTTTAACTTAGCATAAAAATAGTACGTATTATTCTTATCTTGTTTATACCCACCGTATTTGGTAAAAAATGGAATACGGTCTTGCAATCCTACCTCTTGACCGGTATAGATAAGAGGCATACCTGGCATAACATAGGTAAGCGCCACAAAAGCCTCTACCCCAGCACCCAATCGTTCAAACTCGGTACCATCCCATGTATTTCGGTCATGATTGGTTACATGATTCATAAAATAGGTATCGTGTGGAAATTTACGTTGTTGATTGGTAATTAAATCGGCTAATTTATCGGCTGTTTTTTTACCTTTCACCACTTCTTCAAACAAGAACATGGCAGGCCAATTGTACACCATATCAAATGCACATAAGGTTAAATCGGGCTCTGACGATTCCGCCAACATAAACACGGGCTTAATTTCGTCTAACTCTTGCCTAACATCGCTCCAAAAATCAGTTGGCACCATCGATGCCACATCACAACGATAACCATCAATACCCACTTCTTCTACCCAAAACTTCATGGCATCTATCATAGCCTTTTGCATATCCTTATTATCGTAATTCAGGCTGTAAGTATCTGTCCAATCCATAGGGCTAACCAATTGACCATATGTATCGTAATCGTACCACGATGGATGATCGGTAACCCAAGCATGGTCGCAACCCGTATGATTAGCCACCCAATCGATAATAATATGCATACCCAAATCGTGCGTTTGTTTTACCAAAGCTTTAAAATCGTCCATGGTACCAAACTCAGGATTAACAGCCGTATAATCTTGCACAGCATAATAGCTACCCAACTCTCCTTTTCTATTCAATTCCGAAATAGGATGAATAGGCATTAGCCATATAATATCCACACCCAATTCTTTTAAATAGGGCAAATGTGCTGCAAAAGCATTAAACGTGCCTTCGGGCGTATATTGACGAATGTTAACCTCGTACAACACGGCGTTTCTAGAGTACTCCACCTTATCGGTTCCATTAGCACTACTACAATCGTTGCAAGAGGTAAAAAGGCCCAATAGTGCCATCATTAAAATCCCTATTTTTTTCATATTTTTAAAATTTACTGCGTAAAGATACAAAAAAAGTCTAAAGTTTATTATTTTATCAAGAAAAAGACACTTCTTGTTTCGGTGAGGCGTTGAGGCGATGATTCGTCAAAAAAACGTATCTTTGCACCATGAAAACAGCCAAATACACCTTACTACTTATTATAGCTACATTAATGGGATGCTGGACCGAACCCGAAAACACCAACATTCCCAACAAACGCGTAAGTTTTTTAATCGACACTTCGCTATCGGGCCCCGACTACATGCTGCACGATGGCATGGGCGTTATGACACACATCTACACCAAAGAACATCCCGCTAGATTATCTGCACAAGGGGCTTATGGCGTTAGCGGCGTACTAGTAGTGCGCACGCTAGACAATTACCTTTGCGCATTTGATCTATGCTGCCCCTACGAGGCCAAAGCCGAACACGTTTTACAACAAAATGGCGAAGGCGATTTCTTTTTGCATTGCCCCACTTGCGGCAGCGAGTTTGAGGTAGGCAACGGCAGCGGACGCGTTAGCAAAGGACCCGCCTTGCAACCCCTAAAATGGTACCGAGTAGAACAACGTGGCGGCGAAAGGTATTATGTGCATAATTGACTAATCGACGAATCGTTTAGGCGTTTAGTCGTTTAGACGTTTAGGCGATGCAATCTGACGACATTTGGTGGAGGTCGGAAAGAGATTTTTATGTGCAAAAACGTTAAGCAAAATGTGTTGTTTGAGCAAAGCGAGTTCACATTTTGTAGTTTTTGTATGTGAAATTATTTCATGTTTTTTCTCGTGACTCGGCATAGTCAAGTAAACTTGCCTCTGCGCTCGCTACTTGAAAAAATCCCGACCGGAAACCAAGTCGGAAGATGCATCGCCGAAACGAAAAGGCCGTGATTCGGGCCCTTGAATATTTCTTTTGCGACTCGGCATAATCAATGCAAGCATTGCTTCTGCTCTCGCTGCTCAAGAAACTCGACAAGCTCAGGGACCGAAAAGAATCGACAAACGACCTTCGACTTTCGACCTTCGACTTGCGACTTTAGGCGATTTAACAATAAATATTTTGGTTTTTCCGTTATTATTTGTAATTTTGTGCGAATTTGTGCTTATAACAACGGCATATCGCTCAATTTATTTAAGAAGGAAATTTTAACCTCAACCATACTATGTTAAACGTTGTAATTTTTGGAGCTCCAGGCTCTGGCAAAGGTACTCAAAGCGACTACATTGTAGAAAAATACGGTTTAGTACACCTTTCAACAGGCGATATTTTACGCGCCGAAATAGCTAAAGGCAGCGAAGTAGGCAAAATTGCCGAAGGTCTTATTTCTAAAGGACACTTTGTGCCAGACGATGTGATTATCACCATTTTGGACAACGCCATCGATCAACACCCTACTGCCAAAGGCTTTATTTTTGACGGCTTTCCACGTACCGTTGTACAAGCAGAAGCGCTAGATAGCTTGCTAAAAAAACGCAACCTACGCGTAAGTATCATGCTTAACATCGACGTTCATCAATCTGAATTGGTAAAACGCTTGCTAAACCGTGGCAAAACATCGGGACGTAGCGACGACAACCTAGCTACCATTCAAGAACGCATCAACGTATACGAACAAAAAACCTTGCCCGTTATTCAATTCTACGACAAACAAGGCAAACACGTTCGCATTCAAGGCACAGGTACGATGGACGAAGTTTTCGCCTCTATCTGCACCGCAATCGACAATCTTAAATGAGAATTGATAAAGGAGAAAGGAGAAATTTAATCTCCTTTCTTTTTATCCACCCACAATCATTATTTCTCATTTCTCAACTCTCAACTCTCCTTTATTATTATGGCTAGCTCTAACTTTGTAGATTACGTAAAAATATATTGTCGCTCGGGCAAGGGCGGCGCAGGTTCTATGCACCTACACCGCGAAAAATACATTGCCAAAGGCGGTCCAGACGGTGGCGATGGCGGCCGTGGTGGCCACATTATTTTACGTGGCAACAACAACTATTGGACCCTACTGCACCTTAAATACACCAAGCACATTTTTGCTGGCGATGGCGAAAGAGGCGGTGCTAGTCGTAGTTTTGGCAAAGACGGATCTGATAAAATCATTGATGTACCCTGCGGTACCATTGTGTACGATGCCGAAACAGGCGAGTACCTTTGCGACATTACCAACCATGGCGAAGAAGTAATCTTATTAAAAGGTGGTCGCGGCGGTTTAGGCAACTGGCACTTTAGAACCGCTACGCACCAAACACCCCGATTTGCACAACCAGGCGAGCCAGCCATCGAAAAAACAGTAATTCTAGAATTAAAAGTCTTGGCCGATGTAGGTTTGGTAGGATTCCCCAATGCCGGTAAATCTACCCTACTATCGGTAGTATCGGCCGCCAAACCCAAAATTGCCAATTATCCATTTACCACCTTAGAACCCAATTTAGGCATTGTAGGTTACCGCGATGGCCGATCGTTTGTGATGGCCGACATTCCTGGTATTATAGAAGGAGCACACGAAGGCAAAGGCATTGGTTTGCGCTTTTTACGCCATATTGAACGCAACTCGGTATTGCTATTTATGGTACCAGCCGATGCAGACGACATCAAAGAAGCCTACCAAATATTGCTTAACGAGCTAACCCAATACAATCCCGAAATGCTTAACAAGCAACGCGTATTGGCCATTACCAAATCCGACTTAATTGACGAAGAACTAGAAGAAGGCCTTAGCAAAGACCTACCCGATGTTCCACACGTATTTATATCGGCCGTTGCAGGCAGAGGCATTGAACAATTAAAAGACATGCTGTGGGAAGAAATTAACCGCAAGCCTGTATCTACCGAAAACCTAGTACACCGCGACCGCGACGTATACGACATCGACTTTGAAGACGACGAGGAAGAAACTTCTGCCGATGATGAAGAGGGAGATGTAGAGGTAGATTGGTAGTTAGGAGTTAGGAGTTAGGAATTAGGTAATTCCTTCCCTAAATAATGATTTTAGAGGAGGAATTTATAGGCGTGCGATATGCGAAAAACCGGAGTTTACTGAAGTAAATGAGGATTTTGAGCAAGAGCACAACGACTAAATTACCCTATAAAATCATTATTTATATAAAAGAAAGATTGTAGGACGCTTCTCTAAGTTAGGAAGCGTCTTTTTTTTCCACTCCGCCACGGTAAGCGTTTTAATATACTGCGTAGGCAGGGTTAAATCGGATGCTATACAAAGCTTGGTACCCGATTGACAATGCTGCAAAACATCGGCTACTAGCTTCATATTTCGATAAGGCGTTTCAATAAAAATTTGCGTTTGATGCTCGCCATAAATACGCTGCTCCATGCGTTTTAATTGTTTAGCCCTATCGGAAGCATCGATGGGCAAATAACCCAAAAACGCAAAACTTTGCCCGTTAAAACCAGACCCCATTAACGATAACAAGATAGACGAAGGCCCTACCAAAGGCATTACATCGTACCCTTTTTGCTGCGCAATGGCCACCACATCGGCACCTGGGTCGGCTATAGCAGGACAGCCTGCCTCTGAAATAACACCTACCGACTCGCCTTTGGCCATAGGAGCTAAAAACGAAGCAATTTCTTCGGGTTTAGTATGCCTATTTAAGGTATAAAAGGTAAGCGAATCAATATCTATGCTTTTATCTACCTTTTTTAAAAAGCGACGAGCCGTTCTAATTTCTTCTACAATAAAAAACTTAAGCGAAGTAATGATAGTGGCATTTGATGTGGGCATCACATCTTGCCATGGCGTATCACCCAAGGTGGTAGGAATAAGGTATAAAGTAGCTTGTGGCATATTATTCAGAATAAACGGTAATGTTTTGTTTGGGTAATTTATTTACATCGTACAAAGGTATTAAATCTTTGGCAGATATGGGTTCTTCTTTTGATAATAATCCAATACGATGCGCTATCATGCCCCAAATTTGCTCGGGCATAATACCACGGGCGCGCAACGCCTCCATACTGAGCGAACCATCGCGTTTAGACAAACGCTCGCCCGATTTAGACGACATAAGCAAAGGCACATGAGTAAACGATGGCGCTTGCAAGCCCAACAAATTGTACAAATATAGCTGTGCAGGCGTAGAAGAAAGCAAGTCGTTACCCCGCAGCACCTCGGTAATATGCATAGCTGCATCGTCGGCCACCACGGCTAGTTGGTACGCATACGTTCCGTCGGTACGACGCAACACAAAATCGCCATAAAAATCTTGTAAATCAATACTTTGCAAACCATACAAACCATCTACAAACGATACGTTTTGATGGGGAACTTGCAAACGAATGGCCGGTTTTTGGGTTTGCATTTTAAGGTTTATCTGCTCTGTTGATAGATTTTTACACGTACCTGCATACAGCACTCTACCGTCGGATGCATGCGGCGCAGATGCTGCCAACAAATCGGCTCTACGGCAAAAACAGGGATACGTCTGCTCTTTTATTTTTTCAAACAAAAAGGCATAATAATCGGATCTTTCGCTCTGATAATAAGGCGCATACAATCCACCTTTACTACCACCTTCGTCCCAATCTAGCCCTAACCAATGCAAATCGTCTTCTATCCATCGGGCAAAATCGGGTTTACTACGCTGTGGATCTAAATCTTCTATGCGCAACACCCAGTCGCCCCCTTTGCTCTTTACCGAAAGGTACGACAAAAGAGCACAATACACATTGCCTAGGTGCATTCTACCGGTAGGCGATGGCGCAAAACGTCCGCGATGACAACTATTTTGAGGGTTCATGATGCAAAGATACTTTTTTTTAATTAGGAATTAGGAATGAGGAATTAGGAATTTCAGTGCGAGCCGAGCGCAGAGTCAAACTTGTTTGAACTATGCCGAGGCGATGCCTGAAATCATGAGCGCAGCGAATAATTTTTGTGCGAGGTGAGAGCAGAAGCAATGCGGTCCCTGAGCTTGTCGAATCTTTGTGCAAGTCGAGAGCAGAAACCAAACGGTCCCTGAGCTTGTCGAAGGGCCCAGTTTGGGTTATGCCGAGGCGAAGCCAAAGATATTCAAGGGCCCATCATTGATTATGCCGAGCGTGAGCAACATGAGCGAAGCGAATAAAGTCGAAGGTCAAAAGTCAACAACTAAACGATTCAACAACTAAACGATTCAACATTTTTTACTATCTTCGCAGTTGTTATGGAATTACCAGTAGCGTTTATAGAGCAAATAAAAGCATTGTTGCCTAACGAGCACGAGGCATTTTTTAAAGCGATGGATGAACCTTCGCCCGTTAGCGTACGCTTAAACAACAAAGTTGCCATAACGCCCACCTATCCACAAGTTCCCCATTGTCAAACAGGGTACTACCTACCTAATCGTCCAGTTTTTACGCTCGACCCTTGGTTTCACGCGGGC
>JAFOFC010000078.1 GCA_017387515.1 Paludibacteraceae bacterium | reverse complement strand
TTCTAATGCGGTTATTCTGTATTTGCATGGCGGTGGTTTTTGTTTTAAAGGAAGCGATGCGCACGTGGCCAATGCGGTAAAATATGCCGAAGGAGTAGGGTGTAAGCTACTTTTTGTGGACTATAGATTGGCGCATAACTACCCATACCCAACGCCCGAAGAGGATTGCATTTTAATGTATAAATACCTGATAGACAAGGCAAAAGAATTGGGTATTTCTGCGCAAAAAATTATTGTAGCAGGCGATTCGGCAGGTGGAAATTTAAGTTTGGGCGTATTTTATGCTGCATGCAGGCAAGGTTTGCCTAGACCTGCTGGATTGATGTTGATTTATCCGGTGGTGGATAATAAAATGCAGACAGCATCCATGAAACAATTTGTGGATACGCCCATGTGGCATGCCAAATTAAACCAGGCGATGTGGGATACGTATTTGCCTACAAAAGAAGCGGCTAGTTTGTTTGCGCATAAGCATGTAGATGCCAATCTATATGCAGCATTTCCCAAAACATACATAGAATCTGCCCAATTTGATTGTTTACGCGACGAAGCATTGGATTTGGCAAATAAATTACAAACGGCAGGTGTAGATGTTACCTTAAACCAAACACAAGGTACCATTCACGGCTACGATCAGGTAGATTGCCAAATTTCGATTGAAAATATTCAGAAGCGTATAGATTGGTTGGTACGGATGGTGAGTCGGTGATTTAGTGAATTGGTAATTGATTAGGTATAGGTACAAGGTAAAAAACGTTGTACCTTTTATTTTGAAACATTCTATTTTACATAATACTAATTATAGGACAAATGTCTATAGCATAAAGTTGATCCATCAAATAACAACTTCTAATGCACCAAGTCCGTACTTGGCCATGTTAGCGTCTAAGACTCTAAAATTTGAGAATTGTTTGGTAAGTAGCTTGAGAATTTCATTTTTTAGCACACCTTTGCCAACGCCGTGGATAAACACAATTTTAAGGCCTTTTTTATTTCTATTTTCAAACAGCACTTGCTTTACGGTACGCAGCTGAATTTCTACCATCTCTGTGTTAGACAATCCTCTACTATTTTTTACCAGCTTTTCGATGTGCAAATCAACTTCTAAGGTGTGTTTGGTAAGCGCCTGTTGCGCTAATTTAGGCGCTGTACATAACCGCATCACCAAAGCGAAGCGACATTAAATCACCAACAACGCAGTTTCGGCATGAAATACCAAATTTTGCGCCGTACTAGCAAATAATAATTTATTAAGCAACCACATTCTGTTTGATTTCTTTACCACAATCAAATCGGTTTGGTTGGTTTCTGCATAGAAATTAAGTTCACGTGCCCTAGATTGCGTTGGTTCAATAAATTTAGCTGTAATGTTGGCTTGTGGATAGGCTAATCTGGCCTTATCTAACAAGTCTTGCATTTTTTGTTGTTTAATATCGTACGCTTCCTTGTTTTCTATTTCGTCTGTTTCTATTACGTGTAGTAAATGGATGTTGCCTGTATATTGCTTAAAGAACTGCATGCCTTTATCGTAATTAAGCAAATAATTTTTGCCCAAACTGGTAGCAAATGCAATTTCTTTGATATGTTCTAGGGGTTTTAAAAAGATTTCGTTGGGAATGGCCAAAACGGGCGTTTTGATTTGCTCCATCACTTCGGCCGTTACACTACCTATTAAATCAAGCTGTTTTTGCTTTTTATCGCGTGTTCCCATAATAACCAATATGGGATGCAGTTTTTTGTCGTATCGTTTAATTTCTTCTTCGATAACCCCTTGTTTTAGATGAAATTCGAACGATATATCAGGCAATTTTTTGCTGTCTATCTCGTTGATATATTGCTCTTTAACCTTATCTACTTGAAGTTCTAATGGAGCTAACTCTTTTTCTGTTGTAACATGCAAAAAAAGCAAAGTTGCATTCATTTTTTCTGCCCAATAAAAAGCAATTCTACCGGCTTGAAACGAATATTCAGAAAAACTAAAAGGAACTAATATACAAGACTTTGAGGCTTCCATAAGGTATAACTTAATCGGTTACTACAAAAATAAGGATTTAATGCTTAAATTTCCAAATAAATCTTGTAATTTCGCACCAAATTTGTAGGTATAACTGGTTATAACGCATTTTTACTATGAAACCACTTAAAAATTTAGAACTTGCAGCCTTGTGGTTGCTACGTATAGGCATCGTATTTTTATTCATTGCTATGTTCGGAAAAACAATCGATAATTGGGCTTTTGATAATTACAGATGGATCATCAACATGGTATATCTATTATCGTCGGTTAGCCTTTTTATAGGTGGCTTTTTGCGTAAATCAACAGTTACCATTATATCGGGGGTAATTGTAGCGCTTATTTCTATCTATCAAATAGTTCCCATAGTGGCCGATGGTAACATTTCGTTCTTTGACCCTACTCTATTCCAATACCTTACCCTTGCCGGATTGGGAATGTTGTTTGCATCGGTTGGAAATAAATAATAAAATATAACAATAACGTTACAAATTGGTTTGAATAAACCATTTAAAGCGTTAATTTAGTGATTTTTGAGGCTAATTCCTGAAAAATCACTAACTTTGTTACTCAAAATTACTATAAACTATAAATAAAATATTATGGCAAAAATTAAAGGCGCAGTAAGTGTGAATGTAGAGCGTTGCAAAGGATGCGAATTATGCGTTGTAGCCTGCCCTACTCACGTTTTAGCAATGTCTAAACAAGTAAATGCCAAAGGATATCGTTATGCAATGATGGCCAACGAAGATGCTTGCATTGGTTGTGCTAGTTGTGGTATTGTATGTCCAGATGGCTGTATTTCAGTGTATAAAGTAAAAATAGAAGAATAATATGGAAGAAGTAAGATTAATGAAAGGCAACGAAGCCTTGGCCGAAGCTGCTATCCGTTGTGGTTGCGATGGCTATTTTGGCTATCCTATTACTCCTCAATCGGAAGTGATGGAAACCTTGATGCTATTAAAACCTTGGGAAACTACCGGTATGGTGGTGATGCAAGCCGAAAGCGAAGTTGCTTCAATCAATATGGTATATGCCGGTGCAGGTTGTGGTAAAAAAGTAATGACTTCTACCTCGAGCCCTGGTTTTAGCTTGATGCAAGAAGGTGTGTCGTACATTGCTGGTGCAGATATTCCTGCTTTGGTAGTAAACGTAATGCGTGGTGGTCCTGGTTTGGGTACCATTCAACCATCGCAAGCCGACTATTTCCAAACCGTAAAAGGTGGTGGTCACGGCGATTATCGTCAAATTACCTTGGCACCTGCCAGCGTACAAGAAATGGCCGATTTTGTAAGCCTTGGTTTTGATTTGGCATTCAAATATAACATTCTAAGCGTTATTTTGGCCGATGGTTTGATTGGTCAAATGATGGAAAAAGTGGTATTGCCACCCTACCAAGCGCGTCGTACCAACGAAGAAATTCGCAAAGAATGTCCTTGGGCTTCACTAGGCCGTACCGCCGACAGAAAACGCAACGTAATTACCTCGTTAGAGTTGGAACCTGGACCAATGGAAGCACGTAACTTGGCATTGCAAGAAAAATATCGTACTATCGAAGCAAACGAAGTTCGCTTTGAAAATGTAGGTTGCGACGATGCCGATTACTTGTTAATGGCCTTTGGCTCTTCGGCTCGTATTTGCCAAAAAGCCATCGAGATTGCTGCCGAACAAGGCATTAAATTAGGTCTTTTGCGTCCTATTACGTTGTGGCCTTTCTGCACCGAAGAAATTCAACGTCAATTATCGCACATCAAAGGTATTTTGTCGGTTGAATTCAACGCAGGTCAAATGGTAGAAGACATTCGTTTGGCTGTAGAAGGAAAAGTTCCTGTAGCACACTTTGGTCGTATGGGCGGTATCGTTCCTACTCCAGAAGAAGTGGTAGAAGCCGTTAAATCAAATTTTAATTTGTAAGATTATGACTGCACAAGATATTATCAAACCCGAAAACTTGGTATATAGCAAACCCAGTTTGTTAAACGACAATACCATGCACTACTGCCCTGGTTGTAGCCACGGTGTAGTTCATAAACTAATTGCCGAAGTAATTGAAGAAATGGGCATTATGGATAAAACTGTAGGTGTATCGCCTGTAGGTTGCGCCGTATTTGCATATAACTACATTGATATCGACTGGCAAGAAGCTGCTCACGGTCGTGCGCCAGCCATTGCTACTGCTATTAAACGCTTATTGCCCGAAAACTTGGTATTTACCTACCAAGGCGACGGTGACTTGGCGGCTATTGGTACAGCCGAAACCATTCACGCTGTAAACCGTGGCGATAACTTGGCCATGATTTTCATCAACAACGCTATTTACGGTATGACTGGTGGTCAAATGGCTCCTACTACCCTAGAAGGCATGAAAACCGCTACCTGTCCTTATGGTCGCGACCCTCAATTGAACGGTTACCACTTGCCTATTACCAACTTGGTAGCTCAATTGGAAGGTGCTCGCTACGTTACCCGTCAAAGCGTGCACACCGCAGCAGCTGTACGCAAAGCAAAAGCAGCCATCCGCAAAGCATTCGAAAACGCCCTTTGCCCCGAAAAGAAAGGTGCATCGTTTGTAGAAATTGTATCTACTTGCAACAGCGGTTGGAAACTTTCGCCCGAAAAAGCTAACCAATGGATGGTAGAAAACATGTTTAAAGCTTATCCTATTGGCGATTTGAAAAACATCTAAACAAGTTAAAAGTATGAAACACGAAATAATTATTGCAGGTTTTGGTGGTCAAGGTGTCCTTTCAATGGGAAAAATTTTGGCTTACTCTGGTTTGATGCAAGGCAAAGAAGTAACTTGGTTGCCTGCTTATGGTCCAGAACAACGTGGTGGTACAGCTAACGTAACCGTTATTATTAGCGACGAACGCATTAGCTCACCTATTTTGAATACCTACGATACCGCTATTATCCTAAACCAACAATCGCTTGATAAATTTGAGTCGAAAGTAAAACCTGGTGGTAACCTAATTTACGATCCATACGGTATTAGCACCGCTCCTACCCGTACCGATATCAACGTGTACACCATCGATGCTATGGATACCGCTTTGGCCATGGGTGCTGCTAAATCGTTCAATATGATTATTTTGGGCGGTTTGCTTCAAATTTGCCCCATTGTAGATTTGGAATACGTTATGTTGGGCTTGAAAAAATCGCTTCCCGAACGTCACCATCACTTGCTTCCTCAGAATGAGGCTGCGATCAAGAAGGGTATGGAAATTATTCAATTAAAGGAGAATTGATAAAGGAGAAATGAGAAATGAAAAACGATGCAAGAGATTGCATCGTTTTTTTGTATGTGTATTTTTCTACCTTGTGGATATCCCTTAGTGATTTAGGTGTTAATAAAATTCGGTCACTGAGCCTGTCGAAGTGCCCGAATTTTATGCAACCCTTCTATAACACAGTATGTGTCACCAATACAAAATCCGAATATGTTTAGTTAAGTATGTAAAAATCAAATAGTTATATCATTTTGCTACACTTTTATCAAGATAAATTTGTTTTGTTGGCAGAATAACTGTACAACAATACTATTCAAAACATCCCCCTTTACGCCCTAAGTGCCTTTTTGCAAGGTAGGACCAGAGATTGAAGAATAATGGGAAATTACCCCAAAGGGGTTAAACCGAATAATAGGCAGGTGTTAAGCATTTGGAACAAATGCGCAACGCCTGTATAAAATGAATACCAATAGAGCACGCCCGTAGGGTGTGCAACAAAAAAATCGATGCAAGTGATTGCATCGATTTTTTTATTCTATTTTCTCAACATAAAGTTGTTCTATAGGAAACATTAAATCCCAATTCTTTCCCCAAACCACATTCCCATTTTCAATAGCAGCTTTTTTAAAATTCTTCCATTCTAAATACTTATTGTATTGAGGATGTGGATGTTTTGTGATGAAATCCCCTATATCAATTATTTTTTCTGTATGATCAGAAAAACATAATCGCATTGTTAAGTTTTCAAAACATTCAATATGTACAACTTGCAATAGATTCACTATAGATTGATTTTAACACACTTCAAAAGTATATAAAATTATTAGAAAATCAACTATATCAAAAAGTGAATAAGATTTTTTTATTCCTAAAAATAGTTTTACATTTGCAAATACAAGTCTCACGCCGATTTAATGCATGGTGATGCAACGCGGTGTGGGGCAATTTTATTATTTAAGCGTTTATTACGCATGTTCTGACGTTTTAGAAACTTCGCAACTTTCAAAAATACAAATCAGGATATAGCAACGATAAATGCTTACGGGATATGGGTATGTACATGGCATATCTATACATGAGTGTATAGTATGCTTACTTATATCGGCGTGGGCTTTGCGTTGTCAGTTCTATTTGTATTGGGCAATGCGAAGGCCTCTAAAACGTGGAACGACAACAGTCGAGTCCACGTTTTTTTATGTCTGAACATGATCCTATTAATAATTCAAATATATTAATGTTATTTCCATATGAATAAAGCACCTATTCATTTAAGTGGTTTAAACGGGCTAAGAGCAATTGCCGCAATATCTGTAGTTATTGGGCATGTATTTCAGGATACGTTTGGAAATTGGGGAATATCAGGTCTACATCTTCCAATTTTTAAGGGAGGAGTTACATTGTTTTTTGTCATTTCTGGTTTCTTAATCACTTATTTGTTATTACAAGAAAAGAAGAAAATTAACGATGTTAAGATAGGTGCCTTTTACATGCGACGTATATTACGTATTTGGCCTATATATTACTTATACATACTTGTGTGCATAGCAGTATTGGCTTTTATGGGGTTGAGCGATACTATCTTAACGGAAAAATTGTGGTGGTACTTATTTTTTGCTGCAAATATTCCATTCTTATCAGCCACTGGAATACCCATGATAGTACATTTTTGGTCAATAGGTGTTGAAGAACAATTTTATTTATTCTGGCCATGGTTAGCAAAATTTTCTAAACGATATTTAATACCTATCATTTGTGTCGTGGGGATAGTATGGTTCTCAATGAAACTTGGTTCTTGGGTTGCTTTTACTAATAAATCGCTCATTTATAAATTCTTTAATGTAACCAAATTTCATTGTATGATGTTGGGCGCATTAGGAGCTGTATTGTATGATAAAAAAAATAAGTATTATATTAAAATCTTTTCTAATAAAATAGGTCAAATTATCGTTTGGCTATTATTCTTGTTGTCTGGAGTATGGGGAGATTATGTTCCAGCAATTATTAGAGAAGAAGTGATTGCAGTTATGTCACTATTCTTAATAACAGGACAAGTTTGTAGCAGTAGTTTTATTAACTTAGAAAATAAGGCATGCGATTATGTAGGTAAAATATCATATGGTATATATGTGATCCATCCTTTACTCATTTTTGTAAGTTCATACGCATATCGTATGTTAGAAATAACTCTACCTACATGGTTGCAAGCCATAGGAATTTATATATACGTTATACTTGCAACCATATTAGTTGCCAATCTATCATATCATTATGTAGAAAAGCCATTTCTAAAATTAAAAAATAGATTCGCTATTGTGAAAAGTCAAAATAGCATAAAAAAATAACTTTAGGAAAGTTATTCAGAATACAAAAAAACGATGCAAGAGATTGCATCGTTTTTTTGTTGCACACCCTACGGGCGTGCTTGTGGGGGGGATTGTTTTTTACAGGCGTTGCGCATTTGTTCCAAATGCTTAACACCTGCCTATTATTAGGTTTAACCCCTTCGGGGTATTTTTCCTTGACAAACTCAGGGACCGCATTGCTTCTGCGCTCGCCTTGCACAAAAATTATTCAGGCTTCGCCTTCATGATTTTGCTCACGTTCGGCAATGATTAAATAAATTTATCATTGCTCTCACTTAATCGCAAAATTCCTAATTCCTAATTCCTAACTCCTAACTATTTACAATCTTATCACCCCGCTGCCGTAGCAAATGCGATGATCGGTATCGTAGATGACGCCGTATTGGCCAGGGGCAATGCCCTGAATCTTTTCTTCTGATTTTATCAAGTAAGTATCGCCGTCTTTGTACAGTTTACCTGGGGTAAATTCGGGCGTATGGCGAATTTTAAAGGTAATGTCTACGGGTTCGGTGATGTTGCCCCAAGGGTCTTCGGTAATAAAGTTAAAATCGTCCAAAGGCACCTCTTTGCCATATTGGGTTTCTACATCGTAGCCTTGCGACACGTACACCACGTTTTCTTGGGCATTTTTAGCCACCACGTACCATGGCCCACCGCTCAAGCCCAAGCCCTTGCGTTGGCCAATGGTATGAAACCAAAAACCATTGTGTTTACCCAAAATTTTGCCCGTTTCAAACTCAACAATGGGACCTTCTTGGGTTCCTAAATACTTCTTAATAAAATCGTTGTAGTTTATTTTGCCCAAAAAACAGATGCCTTGGCTATCTTTGCGCGATGCACTAGGAAGGTTTTGAGATACGGCAATTTCGCGCACTTGGCTTTTCATCAAATGTCCAATGGGGAACATCAAACGCGACACTTGGTCGTAGGTAATTTGTGCCAAAAAGTCGGTTTGATCTTTAATGGGGTCAAGCGCGGTGCCTAAATAATATTTTCCGTTTTCAAAATAAGTTTGCGCATAGTGTCCCGTGGCAATCTTATCAAATTCGTAGCCATATTTTTCAACAAAGCTACCAAATTTAATGAGGCGGTTGCACATTACATCAGGATTAGGCGTAAGGCCTTTGCGTACGGTTTTAAGGGCATAATCTACTACCCTTTCCCAGTACTCTTTTTGAAGCGAAACCACTTCCATTTTTAGCCCGTATTTTTTGGCTACAAAAGAGGTAATTTCAATGTCTTCTTCGGCCGTACAACCCATGTAGCCATTTTCGTCTTCCATACCAATGCGTATGTAAAAAATGGTAGGGTCATACCCTTGCTCTTTTAGTTGGTGAACTACCACCGAACTGTCTACGCCACCCGATACTAATGCTGCAATGTTCATTATTGGAAAAAGTTACGTTTTGCTGTTTCTGTTGGTTTGAATGCATTCGATTCTGCATCCATTTTTTCGAACAATTCTTTGTCGGCCGATGTTAGTTTTTCTGGAATGTAAACGCCAATGTTTACCAACAAATCGCCACTTCCATAGCCATTTAACGAAGGTAAACCTTTGCCACGCAAGCGTAAAACCTTGCCAGGTTGTGTTCCCGCATCTATTTTAATTTTTACTTTACCATCGATGGTAGGAATTTCTACTGAACCACCTAATACAGCTGTAGGCAAAGGTAACAATAAATTGTATATCACATCGTTACCATCGCGAATTAAATCGGGGTGACGTTCTTCTTCAATTAAAATCAACAAATCGCCACTTTGGCCACCATTAGGAGCAGCATTGCCATAGCCGCGCATAGAAAGTTGCATGCCTTCTTGTACACCTGCAGGAATGTTGATGGTAATGACTTCTGACGAGTCCATAACGCCTTCGCCACCGCATTTTTTACATTTTTTGGTAATGATTTTACCTTTACCACCGCAGTTAGGGCATACGGCTTCGGTTTGCATCATACCAAACAACGAATTTACGGTACGTACGACCCTGCCCGATCCTTTGCAAGTAGGACAGGTTTCAAAATCGGATGCACTTTCGGCACCGGTGCCACCGCACTCTGTACAGGCTACTTTTTTGCGTACCTTAATTTTCTTTTCTACGCCCGTAGCAATTTCTTGCAACGATAGTTTTACTTTAACACGCAAATTGGTGCCACGGGGCGTTCCGGCACTGCGACCGCTACGACCACCCCCAAAGTGACCGCCAAAAATATCGCCAAATTGCTCAAAGATGTCTTCCATAGAGAAACCACCTCCAAAGCCGCCAAATCCGCCACCAAAACCACCTCCGGCAGCGCCGCCCATGCCTGCATGGCCAAATTGGTCGTAGCGTTGACGTTTTTGAGGATCGCTTAGCACGTCGTAAGCCTCGGCAGCTTCTTTAAATAGTTCTTCTGCCTTTTTATCACCTGGATTTTTGTCGGGGTGATATTGAATGGCTTTTTTACGGTAAGCCTTTTTTATTTCGTCGGCTGTAGCGGTTTTGGCTACACCTAACACTTCGTAATAATCTCTTTTTTCTGCCATGGTTGTATCTCCTATTCTGCTACTACTACTTTGGCGTAGCGAATTACTTTATCGTGGAATAGATAACCTTTTTGGGTGCAATCAATAATTTTACCTTTCATGCTTTCGTCGGGTGCAGGGAACATCGAAATAGCTTCGTGCAAATCCATATCGAATGCTTGGTCTTTGGTTTCCATTTCTTTTACCCCATTCGCTTTTAAGAAGTTAACAAACTTGCTATGAATCATAATGATGCCTTCTTTAATAGGCGAATCTTCTTCGGGTAAGTGTGCCAAGGCACGTTCAAAATCATCAATAATGGGCAACATATCTACAAAAACACGCTCACCACTGTATTTAATAAGGTCGGCACGTTCTTTTAAGGTACGTTTTTTATAGTTTTCAAATTCTGCCATTAAACGCAAGTGTTGGTCGTTCAATTTTAAAATTTTATCGGCTAAATCGTCTGCTACTTGTGTTTCTTGTGTATCTTGAGCAGTTTCTGTAGTTTCTTCTACTACATTTTCTGCATTTTTTACTTCTTCTTGTTCTTCTGGTTTGTTCTCTTTCTCTTGTTTCATATCTTTATTTCGTTTATTTGTTTATCTGTTTATGCGTTGATTTGTAGGAATCAATGCAACTTTATAATAGCAAAAAGTGTGCCAAAATAAATTAAGAATAAATAATAAAATCGGGCACTTCGACAGGCTCAGTGACCGATTTTATTGTTGAATGTCCAATATCGAAAGTCTGACTTGCGACTTTCGACCATCGCATAGCGATTATCAACGTCTTTTTTGTTGTTGTTTTATCATTTCGCGTTGACGAGCTAACTGCTCTTTTTGCATTTGTTCCATGCGTGCCATAAAGCCCGATTTCTTTTGTGGCTTGTTGGCATTTGCTTTTAATTGCGCCAATAATTTTTCGTCGTTAATCGACATACGGAAAATAAAGGTTTGCAACAAGGTAAGCAAGGTAGAAATTAGATAGTAGTAGCACAAGCCCGATGCGTAATCGTTAAAGAAGAACAAAAACATAACAGGCATTAGGTACATCATCCATTTCATCATAGGCATTTGTTGTTGGCCTGTGTTTTGCGAATCCATTGATATTTTGGTGGATGCAATGTTGGCAATGGCCATTAACAAACAGAATAAACTAATGTGGTTACCGTAGTAGCTAGAAATAAATGGAATATGGGTAGTCCAGCTAACAATAGCATCGTACGACGAAAGGTCGTCTGCCCACAAGAAACCTTGTTGACGCAACTCGATAGCGGCTGGGAAGAATACAAACAAGGCAAACAAGAATGGCATTTGCAACAACATAGGCAAACAACCGCCCATAGGGCTAACGCCTACTTTGCGGTACAAGGCCATGGTTGCTTGTTGGCGTTCCATGGGTTTGTCTTCGGGTATTTTGGCATTGATTTTTTCAATTTCTGGACGCAAAACACGCATTTTTGCGGTAGACATGTACGATTTATACGTAAATGGCAACAACACTAGTTTTACAATCAAGGTCAATAAGAAAATAACCAATCCGTAATTGCTAATAAAACTACCCAAGAAGTTAAAGATTGGAATGATTAAATATTTGTTGACCCATCCAAAAATACCCCATCCTAGTGGAATCATTTCTTCTAGGTTGTATTGGTACTCGCTGTTTTCTACGTTATCGTCTAACGATGACAACAATTGATACGAGTTAGGACCAAAGTAGTAGGTAAAATGGGTAACACCGTTACCTTGCAAATTGCACATATTGCTGTTGGCAACAATTTTACAATCTTTCAAGTAGTTACTTTCTTTGCTGATGGTAGATTCTACTTGGGTATTGGTAAAGAAACTTTCTTCGGCAATAAATACGGTCGAGAAGAATTGGTCTTTGCAAGCAATCCAATGAATGCGATTCGATAGGTCTTCGCGATCGTCGGCATCGTTGCTTAAGTTTTCTACTTCGTCGTCGTAGAATTTGTAGTATATGCCCGAATAACGTCCTTCAAATTTTTTGCTGCGTTCTTGTTTGCGGATTTTCATATCCCACGACCAATCAAGCGATGTCATTTGAGGCGATAGGTATTTATCCATACCCATGGCTTCCATGCTCATGTTAACTAAATAAGCATCTTTATCAAGGTTGTAGTGCAAATACAAGGCCGATGTGCTATCCATTTGCAAAGCCATGGTGATGCTACTGTCGTTTACTTGGGTGGCGGTAAAATACAAATTACCCGATTCTACAATGCGGTTATTGTTGGTTACCAAGGTAAATTGCGTTTTAGCATCGTTTTGGTCAAACAACACCAAAGGTTCTTTGTCGCTGGTTAGGTATCCTTTTAGTTGAACCGATACAATGCTACCCCCTTTGTTGCTTAAGGTTACTAGCAACGAATCGTTCTCTAAGGTGTAGTATTGTTCTTGGCCTACGGTAAGTGGATTAAATGCACCATAATCGGCAGCAGGTTTGTCGTTGTTAATGGAATCGGCATAGGCTTGTGCTTGCGCAAATTCCATTTCGCGTATGGCGGCTTGTTCTGCTTGAACTTGTCTAATTGAATCGTTGTAGGCTTGTTGTGCCTTTATTTGCTCTTCTGATGGTTTGGTAAACCAAGAATAGCCAACTAAAAGGGCTACAATAAGCGAAAATCCTATAATTGTGTTTTTATCCATCTTTTTTATTTCTCGATTGCTGCTTTTACAAAGTTTACAAATAAGGGGTGTGGTTTTTCTATGCTGCTACGGTATTGTGGATGGAATTGTACACCAATATACCATTTTAGCGATGGAATTTCCATGATTTCTGCCAATCCAGTTTCTGGATTAACACCAGAAATACGCATACCAGCTTTTTCAAATTCTTCTTTGTAGGCATTGTTAAATTCGTAGCGATTGCGGTGACGTTCTGCAATGGATGTTTTGCCGTAAATTTGAGCCGCTAAACTATCGGCTGCAATTTCGCAGTCGTACGCACCCGAACGGATGTATTCGTTTTCTGACGATACTACTGTTAAGGTTTCAATTAGGTCGATGACATTGTTTTTGGTCGATGCCATTTCGGTAGAATTAGCATCGGTTAAGCCCAATACGTTGCGTGCAAACTCAATAGCCATACATTGCATACCCAATACAATACCCAAGGTAGGCACGTTGTGGGTACGGCAATATTCTAACGCAATAATTTTACCTTCTACGCCACGAGGACCTGAACCTGGAGCAACCAATACCCCATCCATGCCTTGCAATGCTTCGGCTACGTTTTCTTTGGTTAGGTTTTCGCTTTGAATAGACACCAATTTAAGTACGCGGTTGTTGTAAACGGCAGCTTGCAACAACGATTCGCTGATGGATTTGTAAGCATCTTGCAATTCAACGTATTTACCCACCAAAGCAATTTTAACATCTTCGGTAGCACTTTGTTTTTTAGCCAAGAAGTTGTTCCATTTGGTTAAATCAGAGTTGGTGGCTTCGGGTGCCATGCCCAATTTGCGCAAAATAACGGCATCCAAACCTTGTTTTTGCATGCGTAGTGGCACTTCGTAAATACATGGTGCGTCTTTGCATTGAATAACCGCTTCGGGCGATACGTTGCAGAACAACGATACTTTTTTACGCATATCTTCGTTGATATCGTGTTCGGTACGCAATACCAATACATCGGGTTGGATACCTAGTTCTTGCAATTTTTTTACCGAATGTTGGGTAGGTTTGGTTTTTAATTCTTTAGCAGCAGCCAAGTAAGGTACATAGGTTAAATGCACGTTAATGCAATCGCCACCCAATTCCCATCTTAATTGACGAACGCTTTCTAAGAATGGCAACGATTCAATATCGCCTGCTACCCCACCAATTTCGGTAATCACAAAATCGTATTTCATTTTTTGGCCCAATACCAAAATGTTGCGTTTAATTTCGTCGGTAATGTGAGGAATAATTTGAACGGTTTTACCCATTTATTCGCCTTTGCGTTCTTTGTTGATTACATTTTGATAAATACGACCGCTGGTAAGGCTATTATTGCGGGTTGTCTCGATGGATGTAAAACGTTCATAGTGGCCTAAATCCAAGTCGGTTACGTGGCCGTCGGTAGTGATGTAACACTCACCGTGTTCGTATGGGTTTAGTGTACCTGGATCCACATTCATGTAGGGGTCGAACTTTTGGTTGGTTACACTATAGCCTCTTGATTGTAATAGTTTGCCTATTGAGGCCGAAATAATTCCTTTTCCTAACGACGATGTTACACCGCCAGTTACAAAGATGTACTTAGTTTTTCCCATGGTTAAGGTTATTTATTTGATTATTATTTTAGTAAAAATGAGTCGACAATTTGTTGCAATTCGGCTTGTGTACGATATCCTTGCACGTAAGTAAGTTTATCTTTACGAATAAAATAGATGGTTGGCAAGGCGTTGGCACCAAAGGCGCGCGCCAAATCGCGTTCTTGATCTACATTTATTTTATAAATTTTTAGTTTGCCTTTATTGGCTTTTTGAAGCGCCGATAACTCGGGGGCTAACATCCTACAAGGGCCACACCAAGAAGCCCAAAAATCAAGAATTACAGGCACGTCCGATTCTAACACCAATGCTTGGCTGTTCTTTTCAAAATTCCATACTTTTTGTAGAAATTGTTCTTTATTGATGCTCTCTTGGGCCGAAACGGCTAAAAAAGAGCCTAGGAATAAAATGCCTAATAAGGCGATTCTTCTTCCACTAATTTTTGCTTTATCCATGATAATTTTTCTGTCGATTTTCTATGTTCCGTTTCTATTTGTTTGCGCAAGGCAGTTTGTCGGGCAAAATTTGCCGATGCCGCAATGGCTTTTGCGGTAGGTTTTGGTAAATAATACGAATACGATTTTTCGCCCATTAAACGCACCAAAATGGTTTTATCGGCATACAGTTCAATAAAACCAGGCACTTCGCCTTGTTTAGTTTTGTCAAAGGTAACGTATTCCCATTGAATACCCAAATCGGTAAATCGATTATTATAAACATTGTTAATACCCACTTCTTGGGTATCTGCAAAAACATCATCAGCACACACTTTTACGGCTACATGATTGCGGGCATTGGCTGCATTGATGCTAATTAAATTTAACTCGCCTAGTTCGGTAACCTCGCACGATAGTGTTGTAGTGGGTGCTTGTTGGTATAATTTTTTATGCTGATACGTTTTTTTCTCTACCAATGTAGTGTCTAATAAAACGTAATCTACTGCCATGCTATCCCATTGTTGTTTAATCAGCGGCATGATGCTATCTAAGTACATGACATTGCGCATGGTTTCTTGGTATTCGATGTTGAACATCAAAATACGGGCTTGTTTGCGCAAAGCTATTTCTCTGGGAAATTGAGTATGAATGCTATCGACCAGGATTTTTGCAGTGTGATATTCTCCTTTGGTATAGTGAGAGGTTGCTTTATCCAACAAATTTTGAGCTTTGTTGGAAACCGTGGGTGTGCATGCCATGCAACCGCACAAAACAAGAAGCAGGAAAGCAATTCTCATCTTCATATAACAAACGACAAAAGTAATATTTTTTTGTGATTTAATAGCAAAATAAGTACCTTTGTTTTGTTATTTTTAATTAACAAATTACGTTATGCAGTCGTATCTAACCCATCCGTTGTTCAAAACCCTATCTACCTGTGCCGATAACCTTGGCATGGAATGTTACGTTATTGGTGGTTTTGTGCGTGATATATTCCTTAAAAGAGTTTCTAACGATATCGATGTTGTGGTAGTAGGCAGTGGTATTACCATGGCCGAAGAAGTAAAAAAGACCTTAGGGAAACACGCTAACTTGGCGGTATTTAAAAATTTTGGAACAGCGCAAATTAAGTACAAAGATACCGAGATAGAATTGGTGGGTGCACGCAAAGAATCGTACACCCGTGGGTCGCGCAAGCCCATTGTAGAAGATGGTACCCTGCAAGACGACCAAAACCGCCGCGACTTTACCATCAATGCTTTGGCCATTTGCCTTAATCAAGATAGATACGGGGCTTTGTTAGACCCATTTGGTGGCATAACCGATATTGAAAACAAAATTATTAGAACCCCGCTAGATCCTAATATTACCTTTAGCGACGACCCTTTACGAATGCTTAGATGCATACGCTTCGCAACTCAATTGCACTTCCATATAGAAGATAGAACTTATCAAGCCCTTATCGACAACAAAGAACGTATCAAGATTGTTTCGATAGAACGTGTGGTAGAAGAATTGAACAAAATAATGAAGTCACCTAAGCCATCTATTGGTTGGTCGTTGCTAAAAAAAACAGGTTTATTAGCCCTTATTTTACCCGAGATTGATGCCCTATCGGGCGTAGAAACCATCAACGGAAAAAGCCATAAAGATGTATTTTACCATACCCTAGAGGTGTTGGATAAATTGGCTACTAAAACCGATAATGTTTGGTTGCGTTGGGCTGCCCTATTTCACGATGTTGGCAAACCTGCTACCAAACGTTTTGACAAGAAAATTGGGTGGACTTTTCATAACCATAACTATATTGGCGAACGCATGCTAACAGGCATATTTAAGCGACTAAAACTGCCCATGGGCGAGCAAATGCGTTATGTGCAAAAAATAGTAACCTTACACATGCGTCCTATTGCCTTGGTCGAAGAAGAAATTACCGATTCGGCTGTTAGACGTTTGCTTTTTGAAGCTGGCGATGATATTGACGATTTAATGATGCTATGCGAGGCCGATATTACCTCTAAAAATGAGGTGAAAGCGCAAAAACACTTGCAAAATTTGCAAATTGTGCGTCAAAAACTTAAAGATATAGAGCAAAAAGACCACGTACGCAACTTTCAGCCCCCTATTGATGGCAAAGAAATTATGGAACTATTTAAGTTGCCCCCTTGTGCCGAGGTAGGTACGCTTAAAACAGCCATTAAAGATGCCATTTTAGATGGTATTATCCCCAACGAATACGATGCTGCCTACGCCTTTATGATGCAGAAAGCCAAAGAAATGGGGCTCTCCTAATCGGTCCCTGAGCTTGTCGACGTGTTGTTGACCGATAGGGAAAAAGGGCCGATATAGTTAGGAGTGAGGAGTTAGGAGTTAGGAGTTTTGTTTAATCGCGAAATCGTTGAATCGCCTAAACGAATAAAGTCAGTGCGAGGTGAGCGCAGAAGCAATAAGAAACCCCGTAGGGGTTTAACTTTATTGTAGGCAGGTCTTTGAGGTGCGAAGCACCGAAAAGGCCTGTGATATAAAGTAGGGACGCACGGCTCGTGCGTCCGTGGCTCAAAATCGCATCGCCTCACCATCGAGCAGCGATTTTGTTTCGGCGCTTCATCTTCCGACTTGGTTTCCGGTCGGGATTTACACATACAAAAACTACAAAATGTGAACTCGCTTTGCTCAAACAGCACATTTTGCTTAACGTTTTTGCACATATAAATCTTTTTCCGACCTCCACCAAATGTCGTCAGATTGAATCGCCTCAACGACTAAACGCCTAAACGATTAGCCAATTAATCGTGAGCGCAGCGAACAAATCAACGATTACACGTGACAACTTATTCAAAATTAAAGGTAATGGACAGCACGCGCGAGGTTAATTTGCTTACAGAATAGGTGTACGGTTCGTACAGCGTGCCTTCTATTTCGGGATGGTTTTGGTTTAGCTGATCAAGCAGACCAAAACCAAATTTTATTTCGGGGCATAGTTTAAAGTATTCGGTGTAGATATTAAACCCAATACCAAAGGCTATTTGTACATCAAATGGCTTAAGCAGAATAGGATCTTCTGGATTTAAATACACATTAAACTGTGGTCCACCCCCAACTATAATATACGGTCTAACATTACCATACCTTCTGGCGCTGTATTTTAAGAAAAATGGCACATCTATGGTGGTGGTCTGAACAGGAATAGAGGTAGTTTTTTCGGGAATAATTACCCCTTCTGGATTGTAGCAGGTATAACTAATGTTGCGTTGTCCTAACCCCAACGAGGGTGTAAAACGCAAATTTAGGTATTCTACCAATCGTAAATCTACTATCATACCTACATTAAAAGCGGGTGCCAAACCTGCCGATGCCGAATACCAGGTATTGCCGTCCTTATCTACCCAATTGGTGTTGGGTGCTGTGGTAAAATCGGCCATATTTAAGCCCAATATAAAGCCAAAATGCCAACGCTTATTGTCTACTTGAGGCAAACGTTGAATAATATTTTGCTCGTATTGGGCCATGGTTGGCAAAAATACCGCCAACAGTAGCGTAGCTATGATAAGTGTTCTTTTCAAGGGTCAATTAGTTTCGTTTGTACAGATAAAACGAAAAACAAAGTCAATTATTTTGCTTTTAATGTAATTTAGCAATTAAATCAGACAAAGAACATTTTTCTTGTGTTCCTTCTTTCATGTTTTTAAGCATCACTACATTTTCTTGCATTTCGCTCTCTCCTACTATCGCTACGTATGCAAAACCGCGGTCGTTAGCGTATTGCATTTGTTTTTTGAACTTAGCATTGTCTGGATAAATTTCGGCAGCAATGCCTTGTTTGCGCAATGCATTTAACCATGGTAAAGCATACATTTTTTCTGCTTCGCCAAAATGCAAAAAGATAATTTTGCTTCCTTGGGTGCTATCGGCTGGATATAAATCCAATTGATTAAGCACGTCGTAAATACGGTCGGCACCAAACGAAATACCCACACCCGATACGCCATCCATACCAAACACGCCCGTTAGGTTGTCGTAACGACCACCACCGGTAATGCTACCAATTACCACATCCAAGGCCTTAACTTCAATAATGGTACCTGTGTAGTAATTCAAGCCACGCGCTAGGGTTAAATCCAATTCAATTTGTGCACGCATTTGTGTGCCTTGTAGCAAGGTAAATAGGGTTTCCATCTCTTCTACCCCTTTCATACCTACCTCAGAGTTAGCCAAAATGCTTTTAAGCGCCTCTAATTTTTCTTGATTATTGCCCGATAGAGCCAAAATGGGTTGTAATTTTTCGATGGCTTCTGCCGATAAACCTTTGTCGGCCAATTCTGCATTTACTTTTTCTAACCCAATTTTATCTAGTTTGTCGATGGCAACGGTAATATCTACAATGCGTTCGGGTTGGCCTATTACCTCTGCCATACCCGCCAAAATTTTACGGTTGTTTAGTTTGATGCATACGTTAATACCAAAACGAGCAAAAACTTCGTCGGCAATTTGCACCAATTCCATTTCGTTGATAAGCGAATCGCTGCCTACAATATCGGCGTCGCATTGGTAAAACTCGCGATAACGACCCTTTTGAGGACGGTCGGCGCGCCATACAGGTTGAATTTGGAAGCGTTTAAAAGGGAATTTAATTTGATCGCGGTATTGTACCACAAAACGAGCAAAAGGAACGGTTAAATCGTAACGCAACCCTTTTTCTGATAGGTGCGATACCGCTTTGTTGCTGTTTCGGTTGGTCCAATCCTCGTCGGTCATGCCGCTTAAAAAATCGCCAGAATTTAGTATTTTGAACAACAATTTATCGCCCTCGTCGCCGTATTTACCTATTAAGGTAGATAAATTTTCCATGGCTGGAGTCTCAATTTGACGGAAACCATACAATGCATACACGTCTTTAATGGTATTAAAGATGTAATTGCGTTTTGCCATTTCTTCGGGCGAAAAGTCGCGAGTTCCCTTGGGTATAGAAGGTTTTGTTGCCATAAATTTTGATTATTATTTTGTAAGAGCGCAAAATTATAAAATTATCGGTACATTTGCAAAAGTTATTATGAAATGACGAATCGGTGAATCGGTGAATCGACTAATCGGTGATTAGATGTTTAGTCGTTGAGGCGTTGAGGCGTTGAGGCGATTCAATCTGACGACATTTGGTGGAGGTCGGAAATAGATTTTTATGTGCAAAAACGTTAAGCAAAATGTGTTGTTTGAGCAAAGCGAGTTCACATTTTGTAGTTTTTGTATGTGAAAATCCCGACCGGAAACCAAGTCGGAAGATGAAGCGCCGCCCTTCGACAAGCTCAGGGGCCGAATTGAGGTTGAGGCGATTAAACGTGAGCGAAGCGAACAAATAAACGATTTAACAACAAGCAACAATATATGAACTTACGTGAATTAAATTATAGCCGATATTTTTTGGTAGTGTCTGATGGAGAGCATTTTCCACAGCAAGCCCTAACTGCAGCGGCACAATTTGCCCAAGGATTTGAAAAAGGGCTTTGTTTATTGGTTTGGAACGATACCCAAACCGATGCTTTTGCTGCCCAATGGGAACAATTTTCTGCGGCCCTATCCTGCCCTGTTTTGTCGGGATGCTATACAGGTAGCTACGACGATTTGGTGGCCATGACCGAACGTACCGAAACGCCTATGGTATTTTTTGAAGTGGCTAAAAAATCGAAAATAAATAAGGTAATGCCCATCTTTAAAGGATTACGAGGATTACGCATTCCTTTTATCTTATTAAAAGATACCATGAATGTGCAATCCTTTAACAACGTGGCAGTGCCTGTTACTTTTTTGCCCGAAGAAAAAGAAAAAGCCCCCTATTCATCTAATATGGGACGCTTTTTACACGCAAAATTACACGTTGTGGTAGCCAAAGACTATGGCAGTAAAGCACAAAAAAATGCTACAGCCATTACCGGCTTGTACGATAAATTTGAACTTACCTATCAAACCGAAATGGGTAGTAAAGATAGTTTTAAGGTAGAAAAAGAAGTGACATTATTGGCCCCTAAAAAAGGATACGATATGGTTATTATCTCTACATCGCGCGATTACGGTTTAGACGATATTATTTTAGGGCCTAAAGAACAACACATCTTTAATGCCACACAAGTACCTTTGATGTGCATTAATCCCCGTGGGGATTTGTATGTACTTTGTTGGTAAGAGGAAATTATACATTGAGTAGTAACAAACAAAAAGGGAGAAAGCCTAAACTTTCTCCCTTTTGTTTTTATGGTAACGAATCGATTATTCGGGCTACGCCCTCATGAAGTTTGGCATCGGCTTAGCATAGCCAAAGTAAACTTTGTCTCTACATTCGCCTCGCACAAACTTTCACCGATTAGTCTACAAAGATTATTGTACCATCACTTTTAAGGTTGCACCTTCTATCGATACCAAGTAGATACCGGCAGATTGTACAGGAATAATAGGATTGGTGCCGTTGTATAGAACACGACCATCCAAACTACGAACCGTAATCATTCTGTCTTCTGTATTGATTACGAAAATGGTGCGTTC
>JAFOFC010000077.1 GCA_017387515.1 Paludibacteraceae bacterium | reverse complement strand
TCATTTTTATAAAAAAATGACGGTTGCTATTTTTTCCTTAACCTTGTTTTGGTTGTTTGTATTTTCAGTCTTTTCAAAGAACACTACTTAAAAAAATTACCACTGTAATTTTTTGACGAATCGGTGAAAGTTTGTGCGAGGCGAATGCAGAGACAAAATTTATTTTGGCTATGCTAAGCCGATGCCAAACTTCATAAAGGCGTAGCCTGAATAATCGACTAATCGACGAATCGATTTGAGATTTTTCCGAAACGGATTGCAAAGATAAAGCAGGTTTTTGATTCTGCAAAATTTTTAAACAGAAAATTTTAAAAATTTTACTTTCAAAACGCCGCTGTAACAGCTCTGCAACAATACTTGCTTTGTAACTGAGAACCGTTGTTCTCGAAAGCGGATGCAAAAATAGAGCATTTTTTAATACACTCCAAATTTTTAAACCACTTTTTTGAAAGAAAATTAGGATATTTTTATAACTCTCTAAGAACCAACTGATAACAAAGAATACATCCAAAAGGATATAATCTTTATTTACACTCTTGTAACATAGTCAGAGCTCTGTTAATCTCTATCCTTTTTATTTCTTCTTCTTATTTTTTGCTGCTTTGCTATTAGCATCGCAATCTCCAACGCCCAAAGTAGATACATTAATCAATCCATCAGGTCCTACTGTACCATTAATCATTATACCATATTCACCATCTTCCATTTCTGACACTTCTAATATATAAGATGATTTTCCGTATCTTTTAGCAGTAAATAGGATATGACCTTCTAATCCTGTAGATACACCAGAAAAGGTTCCTGCTTTTGTAATAACAGCTGCTCTTTGTTTCTTTTTTTGTTCGAATCGAAACAACGAAAGAACTGTCATTGGATCCATTTCATTATTTTGAGCTCTTACTAGTAATTTAATTTTCTTTCCTTCTTTTACACGAGTTGAAGAGCATCTATTTGCCACTTTTAGACTAGATTTTATATCACCTATTCCAAATATATACATAGTTGCACTTGCCTGTGCATGTATACGAGTTCGTTGTTTTTCCAACAAAAAGACAGAATCGTTTTCAATAACATAAACCTCGCCAATAAAATCTGCCTCAGGATACGGAAGCGATTCTTCATTGTTTGCCATTAAAGATACTCCTAATAAAAGAAAAACAACTGTGTAAATAATTTTTTTCATAATAATGAGATTTGTTAATTAATAATTTATCATTGTTATATTATTTTATTTTCATTCCTTGATAATGATTGATTCCTATCATAAAAAACGAGACATATCGTTTTCTTACGCATCTTATTTGTTTTAATCAACTAACACACAAATACTTATGATCAAACTAATTCTACCTCTCTTACTAAGAGAGAGTGATTAGATAACTTACACACAATCAGCTATATACATCACAACAATGCAATTTTCTTTTAAAAGAGTGCTTTGGGATTGATTAAAAAATTTTGCTAATATATTGTTATTCAGTATCTTTGCAACGCTTTTTATCTCTCTTAGTAAGAGAGAGTGATTTTAACACCTGATAACAGAATCATCTCCAAACGCAACAATACCCTCATTGTTTTTCTCCTTTCTATTTTATCAACTCTCCACTTATTTTACTATCTTCGCACCTTATATTATATAAAGGTTTTAAGTATGGCAGTTTCAAACTATGCAAATCAGATAAAAAAATCCATCGACCGCCTTATTTCGCAAGAGTTTGATGGAAAATTGATGTATCAAAGTCACGAGGATGAACCTTACCCTTCATTGGATAGCATTTCGGAGTTTATTGATTTAACTCGCTCTATCTTGTTTCCTGGATTTTTTGGCAACACATCAATCAATGCCACCACACTACCTTATCATATAGGAGTAACTACCGAACGTATTTTTCAACTTTTGTGGGAGCAGTTGTATGCTGGTGCTTGCTTTGACTGCAGCGACGAAGAACGTCGTTTGCCAGAGAAAAAGAAAAAGGCCATGGATATGGCCGCTACTTTTATTGAGCATCTGCCCGATATTAAACTTTTATTGCGCACCGATGTTGAAGCTATTTACAAAGGCGACCCTGCTGCCAAAAACTTTGGCGAAATTATCTTAGCCTATCCAGGCATCAAGGCTATTTCTAATTATCGCATAGCTCACGAACTACTAACATTGGGCGCATCGGCTATTATTCCTAGAATTATTACGGAAATGGCACACTCAGAAACCGGCATTGACATTCACCCTGGCGCAACCATTGGCAAATACTTTGCCATTGACCACGGTACAGGCATTGTTATTGGCGAAACCTGCATTATAGGAGAAAATGTGAAGTTATACCAAGGCGTCACTTTAGGAGCCAAAAGTTTCCCAACGGACGATAACGACGAAATAATAAAAGGCATTGAACGCCACCCTATTTTGGGCGACAATGTAGTGGTCTATGCAGGTGCAACCATACTAGGACGCATTACCATAGGCAAAAACGCTGTTATTGGTGGCAACACATGGGTAACACAGCCCGTAGCAGAAGGGACAGTGCTTATTAAAAAATAATACACCTTATTATATTATAGAGTCGATAACAACAAAAAAAGGCCTCACCATTGGTGAAGCCTTTTTTGTTACAAGCACCGAATTATTTACGGATGCCTAGTTCTTTGATGATAGCACGGTAACGTTCGATGTCACGTTCTTTTAGATAATCTAACAAACGACGACGTTTACCTACTAATTGTACCAAAGCACGTTTTGTGCTATAATCTTTGTGATTTGACTTAACATGTTCAGTCAAATGAGCAATACGGGTGGAAAATAATGCTATCTGGCTTTCAGGAGAACCAGTGTCAGTATTAGACTTTCCGTATTTCTCAAAGATTTCTACTTTTTGTTCTTTTGATAAATACATATAAAATTGAATTAAAGGAGCGCAAAGGTAAACACTTTTTTTTATTTACCCAACCTTTTTGACAAAAAAAGTGCAGAAAATTAAGGATTTACCACCCTTACTGGATTCCCGTTAAAGTATTCTACAACATTTTGAAGCGCCATAGCAGCCATGTGATTACGGGTTTCGCGAGTAGCCGTTCCTATGTGTGGTACCAACAACACATTGGTCAAACAGCGAAGCGAATCGGATACTTGTGGTTCAAACTCGTAAACATCTAAAGCAGCACCTGCTATCTTTTCTTGTTGTAACGCCTCTATTAGGGCTTCTTCGTGCACTACGGCTCCACGCGCTGTATTAATAAGGTAGGCAGTTGGTTTACAAAGTTCCAACTCCTTTTTACCTATTAAATGATGTGTTTGAGAGGTTAAAGGCGTATGTAAACTAATAAAATCGGACGTTTTCATCAGCTGTTCAAGCGACACATAGGTGGCTTGGTATTCTTTTTCGATAGCATCAGCCTGTTTTGTACGACTATAATACACGATGCGCATACCCATGGCTAAAGCACGTTTAGCTACCGCCTTTCCAATTCTTCCAAAACCGATAATGCCCAAGGTTTTGCCATAAACATCCATGCCTATATTTTCTAATACACCCCATTTTTCTTGTTTTTGTTGCATGGCTACATGTGAACGTGTTATACCGCGTGCCATATCGAGCAACAGTGCTATGGTAAGCTCGGCAGTAGGTTCTGTCACCACATCGGGCGTATTACATACGGTTATGCCCAAACGAGTTGCTGCGTCTACATCAATATTGTTATAGCCAACGCCTACATTCGATACTACTTTTAGGTTTTTGCCAAGCGAAAGCAAATGGGCTGGGACAGGAGTATTAAACATCGAAATAAAGGCATCACAAGTAGGTAATAAAGAAGCTAATTCTTCCGATGAAAACGCACTTTTTTGCGGTTTTATAATTTCAAATCCATTCAAAGTAGGGAACGATTCTGGAAACAAGGCATGTGCCACTAAAATTCGTTTCATGAATTAAAAAGATTTACGTAAACGGGCAACGGGCAAACCTAATTGTTCGCGGTATTTGGCCACGGTTCTTCTGGCAATGGGATACCCTTTTTGCTGCAATAATTCACACAGTTTTTCGTCGGGAAGAGGATGTTTTTTATCTTCGGAATCTATCATTTCTTTAAGCAAGGCTTTGATTTCGCGGGTAGAAACCTCTTCGCCAGAGTCGGTAACCATGCCTTCGGAAAAGAAATACTTTAACGGGAATATACCAAAATTGGTTTGAATATACTTGTTGCCCACAGCACGCGACACAGTAGATATTTCGTAGTGCGACAAATTAGCGATGTCTTTCATGGTCATGGGTTTGAGCAAAGTTTCGCCCCCTTGCACAAAGAAGTCCTTTTGGTAAACAATGATAGCATTCACAATGGACAATAACGTTGTTTCGCGTTGTTTTATGGCATCGATAAACGACTTTGCTCGGTCTAACTTTTGCTTAGCAAATTGAACCACGGCTCGTCGATCTGGGGTACGATTGGCAGCATTGCCAGAAAAATCCTGAAACAATTGCACATACGACTCGCCTACTTTTAACGATGGAATGGACTGATTATTTAGTTGCAGCACCCCCGTTTCGCTGTCGTAAATAAAATCGGGAATTACCACGTTGTTTTTTTCGTATCCCGTTTCGCTAAAACCATTACTTGGATGTGGGTTAAGACGGGTTATTTCTTGTATGGCATCACGCATTTCGTCATCGGTCAATTGTAATTGCGCCTGCGCCTTATCGTAGTGCCGCTGGGTAAACAAATCATAGCATTCTTCTAATATGCGCATGGCATTATCTACCGAAGGGGTAAAAGGTTTTCTTTCTAATTGTAATAACAAACATTCATCCAACGAGCGAGCGCCCACACCGGCTGGATCTAAACTTTGTACGTCGGTTAATGCCTCAAACATATCGGTCTCTGTTGCCTGCTGATTATATTGCAGATTATAATCGATGGTAAGCAAACTAACCTCTCTATCTAAATAACCTTTGGTATCTAAATTACCAATAATGTACTCGCCCATTTGCAAACGTGCTTCGGATAGGTCGAGCATTCTAATTTGTTCCAATAAATTACTAGTAAAATCGGCCTCTTCCGAAAAGTTGGTGAACATAAAATCGGTTGCTACACTAGCACCCGACATGGGTTCATAGCCACTATCGGCTAATTCGTCTTCTGAAAGGTATTCGGCCAGCTGAGACAAGTCTTCGTCGGCACTAGAAGCATCATTTTTATCGGTTTCATCGAAAGATTCAGCCTGTATTGCATCGTCGGACGATTCCCACTCGGTTACCCCCTCTTCTAATGCTGGATTATCTTCTAACTCGTGCTTGATGCGATCTTCTAGCTCTAAAAGTGGACACTCCAATAACCCTATCACCAATAATTGTTGCGGCGACAAGGTTTGTTTGAGTTGTTGTTGTAAAACTTGTTTTTGAGACATGGGGTAAAGGTAGTAATTTTTGGTTAAAGTTGATGGGATTTTATTCCATATAGCATAGATTTTTGTATTTTTGAAACCAGAATGAAACAGCATCTACAACATAACTTACGAACGGGGTGCTTCTTAACCTTTTGGTTGGGATGCATGGCGTTGCTATGGGCATTTGACCCCATGGTGTACCTACAAATTAGAGGACAGATAAGCGGAGGTGATGTAGAGGGAGGTATCAGGCAAATAGAAAAACAAATAAAAAAAGATAAAAAAGAGGCTGAGTGGTATTGGCTATTGGACGATGTTTATCAAAGTCAAAACAATACAGAAGCACGAATTTTCTACTTACAACGTGCTTTGAGCGTAAAAAAATTATCGGAAAGAGAGGCTACATTGTTTCGCCTTGGTCAAGCCTTTTTTGATGCGGGCATGTACAATAAAGCCCAAGAGACCTACGCGATTATGCCCCCATCAAGGATTCAGCAACGCGCTATTAAAGCGTGCGCTATTGCCGACAGTCTACGCAATAATCCCGTTGACATACAACGAAATAGCATGGGAGATAGCATCAACCTACCCTACGATAACATTTGGCCTAGCTTGACTGCAGACGGAACCTATTTTTGCAGTACAGTAGTAGTAGGCAAGCGTGGTTTTGTGGGCAACACCCTACAACTACAAGAAGATATTTATAGTTGTAGCAAAAAAGGGGGCATTTGGCAACCCATAGAGGCTTTGCCTTACCCCATCAACACCGAGGCCAACGAAGGGTCTCCTTGTTTCTCGGCCGACGGGAAATACTTGTTTTTTGTGCGTTGTGGCGAGCATAGCGGCATGGGGAGTTGCGATATTTACTATTGCATAAATAGAAAAGGCAAATGGAGCAAACCTATTTTGGCACCCGCCCCACTAAATAGTAAATATTGGGAAAGCACCCCTTGTATGAGTGCATCGGGCAAAGAAATGTATTTTGCTAGTAATCGCCCTGGCGGCAAAGGCAAAAAAGATATTTGGAGGTGCCAGATTACACGCAACCCCGATGGGACACTACAATTTGATAATGTTGTAGTTTTAGAGGGCAACATCAATACTCCATACGACGAGATTTCGCCTTTTTTACATGCCAACGACAGCACCCTCTATTTTTCTAGCAACGGCCATTATGGGTTGGGTAGACTTGATATTTTTTATTGTAACCGATTGGGGGAAAACCAATGGAGTGAGCCTACCAACCTAGGGTATCCCATTAATACACACAGCGATGAAATGGGCTGGATAGTAAGTCCTGATGGAGAAACTGCCTATATGGCATCTGATAGTAGCCTAACAGGTGTATCGCACAAAATTATTTACCAGATTAATCTTCCACTAGCATTACAACCGGCGCCTAGTACACCTCAACAATTATGGGATATCCAAAAAACGGTTACACTGCGCCACATCTACTTTGATTTTGATAAAGCTACTTTGCAACCCACATCAGAGAAGGAATTAAACCAATTGGTTGAACTAATACAAAACAACCCCAATAAAACCTTTATCGTTACTGGACACACCGACAATGTGGGTAACGATGCTTACAACCAAACACTTTCTGAAAAACGAGCCGAAAGTGTGGTGCAGTATTTAATAGAAAAAGGCATTGATTCCAAACGCCTTGTAAGCCAAGGC
>JAFOFC010000011.1 GCA_017387515.1 Paludibacteraceae bacterium | reverse complement strand
TTGGTGGAGGTCGGAAAAAGATTTATATGTGCAAAAACGTTAAGCAAAATGTGTTGTTTGAGCGAAGCGAGTTCACATTTTGTAGTTTTTGTATGTGTAAATCCCGACCGGAAACCAAGTCGGAAGATGAAGCGCCGAAACAGAAATCGGTGAATCGATAAATCGAATCAATGCTGGGCCCTTTTTCCCTTCGGTCAACAACACGTCGACAGGCTCAGGGACCGCATTGAGGTTGATGAGTTGCGGTTTTGAGCACGGACGCACGACCGTGCGTCCCTACTTTCGACCTTTGACCTTCGACTTTATTCGCTTCGCTCATGAAGTTGCTCACGTTCGGCAAAATCAAACTTTACTCAATGCTTCGCATTTCGTGTTTTTTGGCTGCGCCTCGGCATAGTCAAGTAAACTTGCCTCTGCACTCGGCTTGCACAAAAAAACTCCTTTCTCCTTTCTCATTTCTCCTTTATATTTTGTACCTTTGCACCCGTTTTTTAGAATTTAGTTTTTATCAACATATTTTATGAAAAATAAATTCGTTTTTCAGCCTACCTTTTTTAAATGTTTAAAAGGGTACAACGGCAAACAATTTAGCACTGACCTTATGGCTGGTATCATTGTAGGTATCGTTGCCATTCCATTGGCCATTGCTTTTGGTATTGCCTCTGGCGTAGGCCCTACCGAAGGGTTGGTTACTGCAATTATTGCAGGTTTCCTTATTTCGTTTTTAGGTGGAACCAAGGTACAAATTGGTGGCCCTACTGGTGCATTTATCGTTATTATTTACGGTATTATTCAGCAGCATGGACTAAGTGGACTAATGATTGCCACCATCATGGCAGGTATTATGCTTATTGCCATGGGGGCTCTGCGATTGGGTACCATTATTAAGTTTGTACCCTACCCTGTAATTGTTGGTTTTACCGGTGGTATTGCGCTTACTATTTTCTCTACCCAAATGAACGACTTTTTTGGGTTGGGCATAGCCGATGTACCTGCCGATTTCTTGCACAAATGGTGGTGCTACTTCCAACACACAGGCGATATTAACTGGTGGTCGTTTGGCATTGCCATGATGAGCTTATTAATCATCATTTTTACCCCAAAATTATCATCAAAAGTACCCGGTTCGTTGGTAGCTATTATTGTTGCCACCTTGGCTGTATGGTTATTGGCCGACGTAGCTGGAATTGAAGGAGCCAAAAGCATCAGCACTATTGGCGATTTATACACGTTACCACAAGGTATGCCTGCTCCTACACTACCTACATTGAACCTTAAAGAAGGTGAAACCATTTTGGGTGTGGTACAAGCCTTATTCCCTGCTGCCTTTACCATTGCTATTCTAGGTGCCATCGAATCCTTGCTTTCTGCTATGGTGGTAGACGGCGTTATTGGCGACAAGCACGACTCTAATACCGAATTAATTGGCCAAGGTATTGCCAACGTAGTAGTTCCATTCTTTGGTGGTATTCCTGCCACTGGCGCTATTGCACGTACTATGACCAACATCAACAACGGGGGCCGCACCCCAATAGCGGGCATTGTTCACGCAGTAGTATTATTATTGGTGCTATTGCTATTAGGCAGTTTAGTAGGTATGATTCCTATGCCTTGCTTGGCAGCAGTACTAGTAATGGTAGCCTACAACATGAGTGGTTGGAAAACTTTTGTTTCACTAGCCAAAAACCCAAAATCAGACTTTGCGGTACTTATTACCACCTTTGTACTTACCGTGGTATTCGACCTAACCATTGCTATCGAAATTGGCTTGTTGATGGCTGTGGTATTGTTCTTAAAACGTACCACCGAAGCTGTTTCTATTAAGGTATTCCAAAAAGAAATTGACCCCAATGCCGAAACCGATGTTCAGTTGCACGAAGAAGAAAAACTAAACATTCCAGAAGGTACCGAAGTATACGAAATTGATGGTCCATACTTCTTTGGTATTGCTAATAAGTTTGACGATTTAATGCACAGCTTAGGCGACAAACCAAAAGTGCGCATTATCAGAATGCGTAAAGTGCCATTTATCGACTCTACAGGTATTCACAACTTGGAATCGTTGTGCCATCAATCTAAACGCGAAGGCATTCAATTGGTGCTATCGGGCGTAAAAGACAACGTAAAAAATACCCTTAAAAAAGCTGGTTTCAATAACGTTTTGAGCGATGAATTTATCTGCTCAAACATTAACGAAGCACTTAATAAAGCAGCAGAACTTTGTAAATAAACAATAGTCACTCGTCGTTAGTCACTTGTCATTTGTCTGTTATATAACAACAAGCGACAAGTGACTTTTGACAAGCGACAACGTCATACTATGATGTTACCCCGCATAGAAATCCAAACCACCGCAGACGGTAGCAGTACACTGTATCGCCCCGATATGGACGAACACTACCACTCCACCAACGGAGCGGTAACCGAGGCGTTGCACGTGTACATTCAAACAGGGCTCTACGCCTTGCCTACACAACCTGTTTCGGTATTGGAAATTGGATTTGGAACAGGTCTTAATGCTATTTTAACTTGGCTAGAGGCCGAAAAAAACAAACAACCCATTCGCTATACAACGGTAGAACGTTTCCCCTTATCGGATAGTATTACCCACCAACTCAACTACCAACTACCAGCAGAAGCAGGGCCTAAATTTGAGCAACTGCACGCTTGCGAGTGGAACACAGCGGTGGCATTAAGTCCCTACTTTACCCTTCAAAAACTACATGCCGACTTAACTACCCAACAGTGGCAAGAAACCTTTGATGTCATTTATTTTGATGCGTTTGCTCCCGATAAGCAACCCGAGATGTGGACCGAAGAAATTTTTAGACGCATCTACCAAAAAACAAACCCCGGCGGCGTATTGGTTACATACTGCGCCAAGGGTGTTATAAGAAGAATGCTACAAAGCGTAGGTTTTACCACCGAACGCCTACCCGGCCCTCCCGGAAAACGCGAAATGCTCCGCGCTAAAAAAAGTTAGCAGCTAGACACTCACAATCTAATCGTTCATTTAAAGGAGGGATTTTAAGGCATACGAAGTCCGAAAAACCGGAGTTTACTATACGTAAATGAGGATTTTGAGGACGAGTATAACGCAAAAATCACCCTTTAAATTATCGATTATCAATCTTTTCGGGATTCATATCGTGGTTTTGCAAGCGATACATCGCCATGATTTCGTATTTTGTACCTTCTTTACCGTAATTGCAATAAGGGTCGATGCTGATGCCGCCACGAGGCATAAATTTACCCCACACTTCGATGTATTTAGGATCTAGCAATTTAATCAAATCCTTCATGATGATGTTCACGCAATCTTCGTGAAAATCGCCACGGTTTCTAAACCCAAACAAATACAGTTTAAGCGACTTGCTTTCAACCATTTTTTTATCGGGCATATAGCTGATGTAAATGGTAGCAAAATCAGGTTGTCCGGTAATGGGACATAAACTGGTAAACTCTGGACAGTTGAATTTTACAAAATAGTCGTTTTCGGGATGTTTGTTCTCGAAAAATTCCAATACCTCTGGACAATAATCGGTTGGGTATTGGGTGTTTTTATTTCCTAATTGAGTAAGGGACATAGTTGTTGATTTGTTGAATTGTTGAATCGTTTATTCAATGCTGCGCATTTCATCGATTTAACGTTGCGAAGCAACAAATGACAAATGACAAGTGACTAACGACTCGCAACATATTTGTTTAATCCGTTGCGGCGGAGGGTGCAGGCAGGACAATGACCGCAACCATCGCCTATAATACCGTTATAACAGGTTAACGTATTAGTACGAATGTAGTCCAATTTGCCCATTTCATCGGCCAACCCCCAAGTTTCTGCTTTATCCAACCACATCAGCGGGGTATGAATAACGTATTGGTAATCCATCGATAAGTTTAAGGTAACATTGAGCGATTGGATAAACACGTTGCGACAATCGGGATAACCGCTAAAATCGGTTTCACACACACCCGTTACCAAGTGACGAATGTTTTTGGTTTTGGCCAAGATAGCAGCAAACGTTAAGAACAACATATTTCTGCCTTCTACCAAACTATTGGGTGCTGTTTTACCATCAGGTATAGCCTCGTCAACGGGAATATCATTGCGTGTTAAAGAATTGGGTGCCAATTGATTAAGCAATGCCATATCTAATATATGATGCTCAATACCTAACTGCGCGGCTATATTTTTAGCGCACTCAATTTCGGCAATGTGACGTTGACCGTAATCAAAGGTTACCGCCACTACGCTTTTAAAACGTTGCAACGCCCAAAAAAGGCAAGTGGTAGAATCCTGTCCACCACTAAATATTACCAATGCTTCTTCGTCTTTTAACATATTATTATTCAAAAGCACCCATTTTAAGGGCATTGATTTCTGCCTCAGTTAAAAAACGCCATCTACCACGTGGCAAGTTATATTTGGTAAGACCTGCAAAGTACACACGGTCAAGTTTTTCTACGGTATAACCTAAGTGCTCAAACATACGGCGCACAATGCGGTTGCGGCCCGAGTGGATTTCTATGCCCACTTCCATGCGTTTGCTGTCTTTAACGTATTCTAATTCGTCGGCTTGGATAAAACCGTCTTCTAAATGGAAACCTTCTTTTAATTTATCAAAGTCTTCTACCGCTAAGGGTTTATCAAGCGACACTTGGTAGATTTTCTTTTTCTCAAAACGAGGGTGCGTTAGTTTTTCGGTCATCTCACCATCGTTGGTAAGCAACAACACACCTGTAGTATTGCGGTCTAAACGACCTACAGGGTAAACACGTTCTACTCCTGCAC
Organism: Paludibacteraceae bacterium; assembly: GCA_017387515.1. GTDB lineage: Bacteria > Bacteroidota > Bacteroidia > Bacteroidales > Paludibacteraceae > Enterocola. Next base: position 115,148 of record JAFOFC010000011.1, on the reverse strand, counting down.
CACGAATCAAATCTATAACGGTCATTCTACCACGTGGATCGGATACGGTAGTAACTGTATTTTTAGGTTTGTTTAGTAGGATGTAAACTTTCTTTTCTGACTGAATAAGTTGGTTATGAAACATCACCTTGTCGGTGTGTTTTACACGGGTTCCCAATTCTGTAACTACCTGACCATTAACAGTTACCACACCTGCTTGAATGTAAACATCCGCTTCGCGACGCGAGCAAATACCCGCATTGGCTAGGCAACGATTCAAACGAATGGTTCCATCGTTTTCTTCTTTCTTTACAGGCTTAGGCCCTTTAGGTTTTGCAAAAGAACGCATTTCGTCGTTTTTTGCATAGGGTTTAGATGAATTTTTGGACGATGCTGCTTTTTGAAAATTCTTTTTTGGGGCGGCATCATCACGACGGCTAGGTTTTCCTTTTGCAAAGGAATCATTGTTTTTGCGCATCATTTTTAAGTTGTTTTTCTAATTCTACTATTTTTTGATACAAGTCTTGCTTGTCTTGTTTTAATTTTTGAATGGTTTGTAGCATTTGTTCTAACAAAGGATTGGTATTTTTACCACCTTTTGACAAGAACGAAATGTTGTTCTCGCGCGTAGCAATTTCTTGCGATAGCTTATCGTATGCACGCATTAACTTATCGTGTTCTTTTTGCAACGAGAAAGTAGATTTTGCTTCTTTATACGCGGCTTTTCGTTCTTCTTTTTGTTGTTTTTGAGCCGCTTTTTTGGCATCAAAGAAAGCATCGCAGGCGGTTACAAAACGTTTCCAAACCGCATCAGACGATTTATGAGGCACTGCACCAATGGTTTTCCATTCTTTTTGCAAAGCTACCAATTTTTGGGTGGTTGCATTCCAATCGGTACTATCTTTTAGGGCTTCGGCTTGTTCGCAAAGGCTGCGTTTTTTTGCCAAATTGGCCGATAAGATTTCTTTGTTTTGTTTGTAAAAAGCAGCTTTTGCTTCAAACAAGGTATCGCACGCTTTGCGGAAACGCTCGTAAATAGCGGTATTATTCTTTTTAGGTGCAAAACCAATTTTTTTCCAATCTTCTTGCCATGCCAATACTTGTTCGGTTACTTCGTCCCATTGTTTATATCCACGTTCTACATCCAAAGGTATAGCCTCAATGGCCGCACACAAGGCTTCTTTTTTGGCTAAATTTTCGCTTTCTTGCGATTTTCTTTCTTGGTAAAATGCAGCATGTTTTTTATTGATAACATCGGATGCATTTTTAAAGCGTTCCCACAAGGCTTCGCGTTGTTCGCGCATCACAGGACCCAATTCGCGCCATTCGTTGTGCAACAATTGCAATTTTTGGAAAGCCACGTTCAGTTGTTTTTCGTCGGCTAGTTTTTCGGCAGCCTCACACAATTTTTCTTTGGCTTCTAGGTTCTTTTTAAAGTCGTAATCGCGCAACTCGTTGCTAATCTTAACCAAATCGTAAAATTGCTCATTATAAGCCTGATACGTCTTTACTAACTGGGCATATTTACTAGGTGCTACTTCGCCAGCTTCGCGCCATGCTTGTTGCAATTGTCTAACCAATTGAATATTATCTTCTACCCCTGTTTCTTCGGCTTGGTCCACTATTTTTCGCAACTGATCTAGCAAATCTTTTTTGCGTTGGTAGGCTTTTTCTTGTTCGGCCTCTTTTTGTTGAATATCCGATGCTCTTTTGGCTTTAGATTCTTCTAAAAGAGCTTTAAATGCATCCTCTTCGGGGCAAACAAAGGTAAATTCTTCTACTGGATTACCTGCCTCTACCCACTCGTTGCGCAAGTTTTCGGCCAGTTGTTCTTTTGTTTTGTAGAACAAATTTTTAATACGATTCACTTCCAAGCGTGCATTATCGCCTGCTACTTGGGCCGATAATTGAGCCACAATTTGTTCTAAAGTAAGGGTATTTTCTACTTCCATGGTTGCAGATTTTTAAAGTTGCGAAATGCAAATATACAATTTTTATTGAATAAGCCTACAAAATTTTAGAAATAGACAGAGTAACCGCATAAAAATTTCGTTAATCCATAAAAAATGCGTAATATTGTGCTCATTTTGCAATAGTGCAGATTAATTAATTTTTTAAAGACAATGAAAGTATTGAAATTCGGCGGAACATCCGTAGGTTCCGTAGAAAACATTCGTAGAGTGAAGGAAATTGTGTCGGCTATTTCAGAGCCTGCAGTAGTAGTTGTATCGGCCGTTGGCGGCATAACAGACAAGTTAATTGCCACTACCACCCAAGCTGTAGCAGGAACAACCACCTACACTACCCAACTCGAAAACATTGTTACCATTCACCAAAACATTATTGCGGGTGTTGTTCCCGCTAATTTGCAAGCAGTTGTAAGCGAGCAAGTCATGACCCTATTGGATGAAATCAAAACCATCCTTACCAGCTTAGAGGGAATTCAAACCATTTCGCCCAAAGACATGGACTTGGTGGTTAGTTACGGCGAACGTATGTCGTCTATCATCATGGCTGCCGTATTGGATGCCCAATGGTTTAACAGCTTAGATCTAATCAAAACCCAACGTGGACAACATAAAAACGCTCTTAACCAAGCATTAACCTACTCACTGCTTCAAGAAAAAATGGCCAATTTGCCTCAAGTAAGCGTGATGGGTGGTTTTATATCGACCGATAGCGAAACTGGCGAAATTAGCAACCTAGGACGCGGCGGTTCTGACTATACCGCAGCCATTGTAGCAGCTGCTTTGGGCGCATCGGTTTTAGAAATTTGGACCGACGTTGACGGTTTCCTTACCGCCGACCCTCGTTTGGTTAAAAATGCCTATACCATCGACGAGCTTTCGTACATCGAAGCCGTTGAACTATCTAACTTTGGGGCCAAAGTTATTTATCCTCCTACCATTTATCCTGTATACGAAAAAAACATTGCTATCATGATAAAAAATACGTGCAACCCATCGTTTAAGGGTACCAAAATTTCGCACCAACAAAGTGCAGAAAGTAAAGCCATTAAAGGTATTTCGTCTATCAACGACACTTGCTTAATTACCTTGCAAGGCATGGGTATGGTAGGTGTATCGGGTATTAGTTCTCGTACTTTTAAAGCATTGGCCGATAAGGGCATTAGCGTGTTCCTAATTTCGCAAGCATCGTCAGAAAACTCTACTACATTTGCCATCAGAAATGCCGAGGCAGATGCAGCCATCCAAGCATTAACCGAAGAGTTCAAAGGAGAACTAGACCGTGGCGATATTGCTTCTATTACTCCTATGAAAGATTTGGCTACCGTTGCCATTGTGGGCGAAAACATGCGTGCTCACACCGGTTTGGCAGGCAAATTATTTGACACCTTGGGACGTAGCGGCATTAACATCATAGCTTGCGCACAAGGTGCTAGCGAAACCAACATCTCGTTTGTTATTAAACAAGAAAGCCTAACCAAAGCCTTAAATGTTTTGCACGATTCGTTCTTCCTTGCCGATTACCAAGCACTTAACATTTTCTTGGTAGGTACAGGTACCGTAGGTGGCAGTTTGTTAGAGCAAATTGCTCACCAACAAGAAAAAATCATGAAACAAAACAGCGTTAAGCTAAACGTGGTGGGTATTACCGATATTAACGGTTCTGTTTTTGATGAAGAAGGTATTGACCTTAGCAACTACCAACAAATTATTAAAGAAAAAGGTCAACCTACTACGCCCGACGAAATCAAAAACAAGATTATTGAAATGAACTTGTTTAACTCGGTATTTGTAGACTGTACGGCTAGTGCGGCTATTGCTACCCTATACGCAGACTTGTTAAAACACAATGTATCGGTGGTTGCAGCCAACAAAATTGCCGCATCGGGTCCTTATCCTTTGTACGAAGAATTGAAAAATACCGCCCGCAAAAAAGGCATCAAATACCTATTTGAAACCAACGTAGGTGCCGGTTTGCCCATTATCAACACCATGAATAGCTTGATTAATAGTGGCGACCGTATTTTAAAAATTGAAGCCGTGCTTTCGGGTACACTTAACTATATTTTCAACACCATTAGCGCCGATATTCCTTTCTCTAAAACCATCGAGATGGCCAAAGAAGCACGTTTTGCCGAACCCGACCCACGTATTGACCTTAGCGGTACCGATGTTATTCGCAAATTGGTTATTTTGGCACGCGAAGCTGGTTACAAAGTAGAACAAGCCGACGTTAAGAAAAACTTGTTTGTTCCTAACAAATATTTTGAAGGTTCGCTAGAAGACTTCTGGAAAACCATTTCGGAATTGGATGCCGAATTTGAAGCCAAACGCCAAGCCTTGGCTGCCGAAAACAAAAAATACCGTTTTGTGGCTACCATGAAAGAAGGCATTTGCGAGGTTGGTTTACAAGCCGTTGATAGCAGCCACCCATTCTACGATTTGGAAGGCAGCAACAACATTGTTACCATCCAAACCGAACGTTACTTTAACGACCCTATGATTATTAAAGGATACGGTGCAGGTGCTAGCGTTACGGCTGCAGGTGTATTTGGTGATATTATGAGCATTGCAAACATTCGATAAGATGAAACCAATTGCGCTGATTGTACTACTACTGGCCTGCATGGCTTGTGTGCGCAAATCGGCGCAATTGCCTGCAAATAAAGGGGATAATACCCCTAACCCAACCCAACAATTATTGGACTATAACAAGGCTTGTTTAGAAGCCGAAATGAACGAGATTCAAGCCTTTTTAGCCACCAACACCCAATTTAAGGCTACCCAAGAAGGTTATTGGATACAGGTTGTTCAAGCAGGTAAGGGCAAAACCATCCAACCCATGCAAACCGTAAAGTTAAACTATTCGGTAGAACGATTAGACGGCAGCGTGTGTTACTCGTCGGCCACAGAAGGCAGCAAAACCATTACTGTGGGCAAACGAGAGTGGTTACAAGGCATAGATATTATACTACCTACGCTTACCTTAGGAAGCGAAGTGGTTGTTATCATTCCATCAAGAATGGCATACGGATTACGCGGAAAAGACAATTGCATTACATCGTATTGCCCCCTACTGTGTAGGTTACAACTAAAAGAAGAATAGTATTACATGAAATTGCATCGCATTGTTTATATTTTATTGGCTTTGTTGGTCTTAGCGGCTTGCAAAAACAATTCGTATGCCGAAAAACGCAAAGCAGAGCAAAAAAAATGGCAAGAATACAAAACGGCCAGAAACTTAGAAATATCAACCGACTCTGCTTACTGTTTTAATCGCGCATGCCCTTGGCCAGAAAACCTTTATTTTCAAACCTACCGTGGCGCATACATTCGTCTAATAAAAGACGACCCCACCAAACGCAAAGCCAAAGAAGGACAAGAAGTGGTATTTCGCTGCTATTCGTACGATTTAGACGGCAATTTAGTGGGCGATAACCATAGCCACAGCGAATTTAGAGATGGCCTCTTTTTTGTGTACACCCCTGGTAGCGACGATCCCTCTATTGGGACTGCTTGGATAGATGCTGTAGGATGCATTCACCACGACACACACTTTGAAATTATCATCGACTCTAAACTAGGCGAAACAGCGCAACGCGAAGAAGTGTTTACTATTAGAGCCATTGTAGACGAAACATCCATTAGAAATCAATAATCAACCATGACACTTATCAAATCTATATCGGGCATCCGCGGTACCATTGGCGGCCCTGTTAGCGACGGACTAAGTCCTGTAGACGTTGTAAAATTTACAGCGGCATACGCTACACTTATACGTAAAACAACCACCATTACATCCAACAAAATTGTAGTAGGCAGAGATGCCAGAATGTCGGGTGCTATGGTAGAAAAATTAGTAGTGGGCACCCTTATGGGCATGGGATTTGATGTAGTAAACATAGGCCTAGCTTCTACCCCTACTACCGAATTGGCAGTAACCATGGAACAAGCTTGTGGTGGTATTATCATTACCGCTAGCCACAACCCCAAACAATGGAATGCCCTTAAATTACTAAACGAAAAAGGCGAATTCCTAAACAAAGAAGAAGGCGAAGAAGTGCTACGCCTTGCCGAAAACGATGCCTACACCTTTGCCGAAGTGGATTACTTAGGAAAAGAAACACAAGTAGACTATACCCAAAAACACATTGATGCTGTTTTGGCACTTAAATTAGTAGACGTAGAAGCTATTAAAAATGCCAATTTTGAGGTAGCCATTGATTGTGTCAACTCGGTGGGGGGCATTATTTTGCCTAAATTATTAAAAGAATTGGGTGTTAAACATACCACCGTATTGTTTGGCGATCCTACAGGTAATTTCCAACACAACCCTGAACCACTAGAAAAAAACCTTAACGACATTATGCGCTTAATGCGCGAAGGCGAACACGATGTTGCCTTTGTGGTAGACCCTGACGTAGACCGTCTAGCCATGATTTGCGAAGATGGCGTAATGTATGGCGAAGAATACACCTTGGTAACCGTAGCCGATTACGTGCTATCACACACCCCTGGCAACACGGTATCTAACTTAAGTTCTACCCGCGCCCTACGTGATGTTACCCGCATGCACGGTGGCCAATACCAAGCTGCAGCCGTTGGCGAAGTAAACGTTGTTACTAAAATGAAAGAGACAGGCGCTGTGATTGGCGGCGAAGGCAATGGTGGTGTTATCTACCCAGAAAGCCACTATGGACGTGACGCTTTGGTGGGTATTGCTTTGTTCTTGAGCCACTTGGCACACAAAAAAATGAAAGTGTCTGAATTGCGTGCCACCTACCCTCCTTACTTTATTTCTAAACAACGTATTGACCTTACCCCCGATATTGACGTAGACGCTTTACTAGAACGAGTAAAAGAGAAATTTGCTGGCGAAGAAATCAACGACATTGATGGCGTTAAGATAGACTTCCCTACCAAATGGGTACACTTGCGCAAATCAAATACCGAACCCATTATTCGTATTTATTCAGAAGCTTCTACCATGCAAGAAGCCGATGCGTTGGGAGGCGAAATCATCAGCATCATTCAGTCGATGTTGTAAGATACCGTGGCAAGCATCCCCTTGGATGACAAGCCCCATGGCCTTGTAGTTCAATGGATAGAATAAAAGATTCCGGTTCTTTCGATTGGGGTTCGACTCCCCACAAGGTCACACAATGGTGTTTATTCTATACCACAATAGAATGGATTAATAAATTAGATAGCAAAAAAGTAGATTATGTCGCAACTTATTCTGCCTAAAGATTATAAATCGCCACTAGATTTACGTCAAACCGAATTGGCGATTAAATGCGTAAAAGATTTTTTTCAAAGTAACCTATCGGCCGAACTACGTTTACGTCGTGTAACCGCTCCGTTGTTTGTATTAAAAGGCATGGGCATTAACGACGATTTAAACGGCATTGAACGTCCCGTTACGTTTAACATCAAAGATTTAAACGAAGCACAAGCCGAGGTAGTACATTCACTAGCCAAGTGGAAACGCATTACCCTAGCCGACTATGCTATTGAAAAAGGCTACGGTTTGTACACCGACATGAATGCCATTCGTGCCGACGAAGAGTTGGATAACATTCACTCATTATACGTAGACCAATGGGATTGGGAGTTGGTTATTGACGAGAGCCAACGTACGGTATCGTTCTTAAAAGAAGTAGTACGCAGACTATATGCCGTAATGGTACGTACCGAGTATGCGTTGTACGAAATGTTTCCAAGCATAACCCCTATTTTGCCTGCTAACATCTTCTTTATCCATTCCGAAGAGTTATTACAACTATATCCCGATAAAACTCCTAAAGAACGCGAAAACTTAATTACCAAAGAACATGGTGCCGTATTCATTATGGGCATTGGCGGCAAATTATCGAACGGCGAAAAGCACGATGGTCGCGCTCCCGACTACGACGACTGGACCACAGCCAACGAAGATGGATTTTATGGTCTTAACGGCGATTTATTGGTATGGGACGATTTGCTAGGCATGGCATTGGAATTATCGTCGATGGGTGTGCGTGTAGACAAAAAAGCATTGGCACATCAATTAGAAATTACGGGTCAACAAGACCGCATGCAATACTACTACCACAAACGCCTAGACGAGGGATCGCTTCCACTTACCTTAGGCGGTGGCATTGGACAATCGCGTTTGTGTATGTTTATGCTACGCAAAGCCCACTTAGGCGAAATTCAAGCCAGCATTTGGCCTGATGATATGCGAAAAGCATGCAAAGATGCAGGAATTAACCTATTATAAAACAAGAAAAGAGGCTGCTAATTAGCAGCCTCTTTCTTATTTAGTAGGGAACCTTCAGTTAGTCTTCTTTAATTTCCCATGCCAATGCACTAGCACCCAAAATAGCAGCATCCGATTCTTTTAGTTGAGAGAATACCACTTTAATTTTGTTACGCCATTGAGGCATTACATTAGCATTCATGCTTTCTACAACGGGTTTCATAATTAAATCGCCGCTGCGGGTTAAACCACCAAACAACACAATGGCTTCTGGCGAGCTGAATGCAATAAAGTCTGCCAACGCTTCGCCCAACATATTACCTGTAAAGGCAAAAATCTCTTTCGCTAGTTCGTCGCCTTCCATGGCAGCTTCAAACACATCTTTAGAAGTAATGCTTTCTGCAGGCATGTTGCGCAATACACTCTTACGATCGGTAGCTTCTAGCAATTCGCGAGCAGTACGTGCAACACCAGTAGCCGATGCATAAGCTTCCAAGCAACCGGTTTTACCACAACCGCACAAACGACCGTTTTTGCGTACCATGGTAACGTGACCCAATTCGCCAGCAAAACCATCGTGACCATAAAGCACATAACCACCTACCACAATACCACTACCTACACCGGTACCCAAGGTAATCATGATAAAGTTTTTCATACCACGAGCTGCGCCATAAGTCATTTCGCCTACTGCAGCAGCATTAGCATCGTTGGTTAAACGCACGGGCAAACCAATTTTTTTGCTCATGGTTTCGGTAAAAGGAATAACACGTTGACCACCAAAGGTAAGGTTTACTGCATTTTCGATGGTACCTTTGTAATAGTTACCATTAGGTGCACCAATACCAATGCCACGAACTTGATCTAACGAATATTCAGAACCAAGCATTTTTTTAATCGCTTCGCAAAGGTTATCGATGAATGTTTCGTAACTATCGGTATCGTTACTTTTAATAACGGTTTGTACCAACACATTACCACGTGCATCTACCAATCCTAATTTTGCTGTTTGGCCACCTATATCAATGCCAACTACATAAGGTTTTTCCATAATTTTTTTGTTTTAAGTTAGTCAACTATAATATCTGTATTTCTATTTTTAGATCCAATTAGTGCGTACATTAGCAAATAAAGCAAAGCCACTGCAATAAGTACATAGCTACCTAAATAACCAATACTTGGCACATCGGCCAATACATTTTGAACATATGGCAAAACACCACCACCGCATACCAAGGTCATAAAAATACCCGTTGCCATGGGGGTATATTTACCCAAGCCCTCGGTAGATAGATTAAAGATAGCCCCCCACATAATAGACGTGCACAAACCACAAGCCACCATGCACACCATATTTAAAGGCACATTACCCACATAAGGAATAGTTACCAAGTTTGCTGGTACAAAAATAATGCACAACACCAACAAAATAGCCAAACTACTCACTACAGTCAACATGGTTTTACTGGATACTTTTGCTCCAACTAGGCCACCAATTAAACGACCTACCATCATCAGCAACCAATAAAGGCCTACTAAAGAACCTGCTACCACAGGACCTACTTGTGGATTATTAGACATGTACAAATTAGCCGTATTGGGAATACCCACTTCTATACCCACATAAAAGAAGATAGCTATTGCGCCTAATACAAAATGAACAAACGAAAAAGGACTATGTTTATCTTTTTGATTAGATGCCGTTTGTTCTTGTTTTTCTTTGTATGGTTCTGGAATAGAAGAGCAAGCAATTACAATCAATGCAAGTGCAAAAATACTTAAGGCTATAATCATAGCAGGTGCTGCATCAGACACTTGCGTATCGCCTACAGCTGTACCCATTAAATAACCTAGCAAAATAGGAGCCAATGTTCCGCCCAACGAATTAAACGTATTACCAAATTGAATCATCTGGTTACCTTTATTTCCGCCGCCACCCAATAGATTAAGCATAGGCATAACCACAATGTTAAGCAAACACATTGAAAAACCAGAAATAAAAGCTCCTACTACATAAATAGCAAAAGATTGAGCGTAACCCGATATAAATTGAATACCTACCCCCACAAGTCCAAAAACAATGGCAGTAAGTGCCGTAACCTTATACCCTTTCTTTTTTAGCAAAATACCGCCGGGTATGCCCATACAAGCATAAGCAATAAAATTAGCAAGCGTACCTAATTGCGATAAGGCATTACTGGTATTAAATTGGTCTTGCACAATAATTCCCATTGAACCCGCCAAATTGGTTACAAATGCAATCATAAAGCACAAAGCAAACATGATGCAAATGGGAAACAAATAACTTTTCTTTTTTTGTTCCATGTTGTTTAAAATGATGATGAGTTACTACGTTTATTTATACAAGAAACAAAGATAAACATTCTAACGTAGAATGACTATATTTTATGTAATAATTTTGTAATAAAATAAAGGTAATCCAGGTACATTCACTAACTTTGTGCAAAATATACAAAAACACATGAGATTTTGCAGCCTTGCCAGCGGAAGCAGTGGCAATTGTTACTACATAGAAGATAGCGGTTATGGTATTTTAATCGACGCTGGCATATCCACCAAAAACATAAAGAAACGACTAAAAGACATAGACGTAGACATAAACCGTCTATGGGGCGTTTTGGTTACTCATAATCATTACGACCATGTGGCATCGGTAGGCACATTAGGAGAGATTTACTGCATTCCCATTTATAGCACACAAAAAATATTAACAGGCATCAACGAGCATCATAAAATTACGCAGAAATTATACCAAAACAAACGCCCTATTAACCTAGGCGAAGCCTTTCAAATTGGGTCGTTTACCATTACGGCTTTTAAAGTAGAACACGATACCCCCGAATGCGTAGGTTATTACATAGAAACGGCCAATAGCAGCCTATTTATAGCTACCGATTTGGGACAAATGAATGATGTAGCCGCCAATTATTTAACAAAAGCGCAAAACATAGTAATAGAAGCCAATTACGACGAAGAAATGCTATTAAATGGCAAATACCCCCTCTTTTTAAAACAACGCATACTAAGCAATTGCGGCCACATGGCCAACCATAAAACTGCCCAATGTTTACAACAATATTTCCAAGCACATTGGAAAAACATCTTCTTTTGCCATCTAAGCAAAGAAAACAATTGCCCAGACGCGGTACTTACTTGCATAAAAAAAGCATTGGGCACAACACCCAATGCTCTCCCCATCTTACATGTACTACCCCGTACATCGGCTATAAATCCAATTGAAATATAAGTTTAGTCATGCTCGTATTGACTATTTTTGCTAACAAAATAGGCCATTACCAAAATAATTAAACCAATATACATAAGAACATCTAACATAATCTATTATTTATAAGTGTAACATCAAAAATTCGTTGCTTTTACAAGGGAATATCCACATTCCCGCTGTTATTTAATGCAAAGGTACAAGGAGACTGTCCCAAAATATGATACAACCCACAAAAAACATAAAAAAAAACGAGAAGTAGATAAACTTCTCGTTTTGTGCACAGGAGGAGACTCGAACTCCCACGCCGTAACCGGCACTACCCCCTCAAAGTAGCGTGTATACCAATTTCACCACCTGTGCAGGGAAAAGCAACGTATGCTCAAAAAAAAATGGGTGACTATGTCACCCTTTGAGCGAAAAACGGGATTCGAACCCGCGACCCTAACCTTGGCAAGGTTATGCTCTACCAACTGAGCTATTTTCGCAATACTTGTTTTTTAAGTCTCTGCTAATAATGTTCAGTTGGTAGAGCATTCCGTGTTTATGCTTCTGGCAACTGAGCTATTTTCGCAATAATTTTGTTTCTTCTGCTATTTAAGCATTCTTTTGAGCGAAAAACGGGATTCGAACCCGCGACCCTAACCTTGGCAAGGTTATGCTCTACCAACTGAGCTATTTTCGCATTATTTTCTTAAATTTCTGCCAACTTTGTTCAGTTGGTAGAGCATCCGTGTCTATGCTTCTGGCAACTGAGCTATTTTCGCAATATGCACTTCCTCTCAAATGCGATGCAAAGATAGGGTATTTTTTTGAGCCACGCAAATTTTTTCTACAAAAAAAATATTCTCTTTGCCGAAAAATAAGTTCTACTCAAGAATTACGCATTTTATAGTCTTCGTAACCAAATTTACGCACCAACTGAAAGGTATTATCCGTTTTCCAAATGCCTATAGAAGGATGCGATACCCCATTAAAAAAGGTAGTTTTTACCATGGTATAATGAATCATATCTTCAAAAACTAGGGTATCACCTACTTTAAGTGGCTGATTAAACGACCAATCGCCACAAAAGTCGCCCGACAAGCAACTATTACCTCCCATACGGTATGTATATGGGGTTGTACCTGGTTCTAACGCCCCTTCTATAGCGGGTTTATAGGGCATTTCCAAGCAATCAGGCATGTGACATGCAAAAGAAACATTCAGCATGGCTGTTTTAACGCCAGCATTATCCACAATATCCAATACTTTAGAAACCAAAACACCCGTACGCCAAGCAAAAGCACTGCCTGGTTCTAGAATTACTTGCAGATGAGGATGACGTAGTTTAAAAGCCTGCAACACACTAATTAAATGTTCAACATTATAATCTGCACGGGTCATTAAATGACCACCACCACAGTTTAACCATTTAATTTGAGGCAATAAATGCCCAAATTTTTGTTCAATAACGGCCAATAACTTTTCTAAATCGTACGAGGTTGATTCGCACAAAGCATGAAAATGCAAACCTTCTATGCCTTTTGGCAATTCTATTAAATCTTCGGCACGCACACCTAAACGAGAGCCAGGCACGCAAGGATTGTACAAATCGGTTTCTACCACCGAACATTCGGGATTAACACGCAATCCGCACGATACACCTTCTACCCTATCGGCAAAATGCTTAAAATGCGATATAGAATTAAAAGTAATATGACTGCTACATGTTTTAATTTCTTCAAACTCTTCGTCGGCATATACAGGGGCATAAGTATGTGCCTTACTACCCATTTCTTCGTAGGCCAAGCGTGCCTCGCACAGCGAACTGGCTGTAGAATAAGGTATATACTCGCGCACGATAGGAAATGCAGACCACATCGCAAAAGCCTTAAAGGCCAAGATGATTTCCACCTCGGCCTTTTGCTTTACATATTGTATCAACTCCAAATTGTTACGCAATAATTGTTCGTCTAAAACGTAACAAGGAGAAGGAATTTTTGAATAATCCATTATAGTTCTAAATCACCATCAATTACTTCGTGCCAAGGCAATCCGCTCTCGGCTACTTTCTTCATAAATGGATCGGGGTCAAATTCTTCTACGTTAAACACACCAGCTCCACTCCATTGTCCAGTCATGAACATATAAGCGCCTGTCATCGCAGGAACACCAGTAGTATAACTTACGCCTTGCATACCGGTTTCTTCGTAGGCAGCTTGGTGACTGCAGTTGTTGTAAATATAGTATGTTTTGGCTTTACCATCGCTCATACCTTTAATACGACAACCAATAGAAGTCCAACCTGTATAGTTTTCGCCCAAATCTTGAGGATTAGGCAACACGGCTTTTAAGAATTGAATAGGTACAATTTTTTGACCATTGTAATCAATCTCGTCAATGCGTGCCATACCAATGTTTTGAATCACACGCAAGTGAGTTAGGTATTCTTGACCAAAAGTCATCCAGAAGCGAGCACGTTTAATAGTTGGGAAGTTTTTAACCAACGATTCTAGCTCTTCGTGGTACAACAAATACGATTCTTTAGGACCAATTTCTGGATAGGTAATAGGTTGGTGAATTTCTAACGAACCTGTTTCTACCCATTTACCATTTTCGTAGTAGCGACCTTTTTGCGTAATCTCGCGAATGTTAATTTCTGGATTAAAGTTGGTAGCAAAGGCATGATGATGATCGCCTGCATTGCAGTCAACAATATCTAAATAATGAATTTCGTCAAAATGATGTTTAGCTGCATAAGCGGTATAAACACCAGTTTGTCCTGGGTCAAAGCCACAACCCAAAATAGCCGTTAAGCCAGCTTCTTTAAAGCGGTCGTGATATGCCCATTGCCAAGAGTATTCAAATTTAGCCTCGTCTTTTGGTTCGTAGTTAGCGGTATCCAAATAATTGCAACCGGCTTGCAAGCAAGCTTCCATAATGGTTAAATCTTGGTATGGAAGTGCTACATTGATTACCAATTTTGGTCCAAATGCTTTAAACAAGGTTACCAATTCCTCTACATTATCGGCATCTACTTGAGCGGTTTGGATTTCTACTCCATAGCGTTTTTTTACGTCAGCTGCAATCACATCACATTTAGATTTTGTACGGCTTGCCAACATAATTTCTGTAAACACATCGGTATTTTGAGCCACTTTGTGTACCACAACAGTTCCAACACCGCCTGCACCAATAATTAAAACTTTACCCATAAATAACTTTTATCTAATTAAATGATTATTAATCGTCCCATTCAGATGCTTTTTTCTTGGTAGGTATGCTAAACGATAACATAACCTCGTGGCTGGTCCATGCCACATCGCTTAGTTCGCCTGCATTCAAGTCGCAAGAGTAACCTACGCGCAACCATTCCCATTCAACACCAATGTTCAAATAGGCAGTTGACAAGGTACGATAACCTAAACCTGCCCAAAAATATTTGCAGAAGAATGCCGTTACGTTCACATCAGCTACGTGGGTTTGACCAGTATAGTAATACCCTGCTGATGGCGAAATCATCAACTGATCCATGCATGGAATAGAACCACGAGCATACAAGTGATAAGTAGGCATAATGGTTAAACTGCTCATTTCTTCTTCGCTTACAAAATAGCCAGGAATGTGGTTAATAGAGAAACCTGCCATAATGTAAGGATTTGAGTATTCAATACCGATACTTGCATCAAACATGGTTTTGCTTTCGTATTTATCGGGGAAACCTTGGCCACGTTCATCCTCATCTACCAAGATGTGACGATCGGGGTCGAAGTTTTTGCTAGCAACACCCAAACCCACACCAAACGAGAACAAGTTCTTTTTGCCAAAGTTCAAATGGTAAGCATAAACAGCTTTTGCTTGGAATTGGCGATAAGCCACACCCGATCCGTCGTAAGAAAAGGTAAAACCTACGCCCGAGTTAGCTTTATCAAAATAAGAATGCACGTTTAACAAGGTAGAGAAAGGAGCACCTTGCGCACCAGCATATTGA
The DNA here is from genome assembly GCA_017387515.1 of Paludibacteraceae bacterium. Lineage (GTDB taxonomy): Bacteria > Bacteroidota > Bacteroidia > Bacteroidales > Paludibacteraceae > Enterocola. Next base: position 99,744 of record JAFOFC010000011.1, on the reverse strand, counting down.
AAACGGTTTAACGAGAAAATATTTACATTTTCGTCGTTACCTGTACCTGCAGGGTTCACGGCAATACGAGAAAACAACTGCTCGGTAAGCACAAAGTCGTTTTGTGCAAAGGCTATGGTAGTACTAACTACTAAAGCTGATAATAATAAAAAGACTTTTTTCATAATACGTTATTTTCTCTTGTTTTTATTGTTGAAATCATCTAAGTAACTTTCGTACTCTTGCTTTTTAGCTTCGTTACGAGCATCGATAGCTTCGTCTTCGGCTTTGGCAGCTTTACCTTCTTCTGTAGTTTCGTCGTATTGTTCAATATCTTGGTTTTCGTCCAAAATAATACGCACTTCTACACGACGGTTTTGTGCGTGTTCTTCTTCGGTTTGTGCATTAGGCACTTGCAAGCGACGTTCGCCATAACCAACAGCTTCTAGCACGCTAGGATCGTAATTTTCTTTTTCAACTAACAATTGTTTGATGGTTTCGGCACGACGTTGCGATAGTTTGTCGTTGTACGCTTCTGAACCACGCGAGTCGGTATAACCCGAAATTTCAAAGCGACAATCGGGGAAGTTACGCATTTCGGTAGCCAAACGATGCAAGTCTTGGAAGAAGGCTTCATCTAGGATATCTCGGTCAAAGTCGAACAAGAAGAATACCCAATAGAAACGACGTTTCTTTTCTTCGTAGGTAGGTTCTGGTTCGGGTTCGGCAGGTACTGGGTGGAACAAATAAATATCATCGTTACCAGCACGGTTAGAAATCAACATAGGAACCGAATCCCATACCAACATGTTGTAGTTTTCGCCCCCTTCGTTGTAAGGATTATCGAACTTAACAGCATTGTTCCAAGTGCTATCGGTTGCTGCTGTAGCAGAAAAAACCGACATTTGACCATCGCGGCTACTAGAGAAATATAGGATACTATCGCCTTCTAGCACTGCCCAATCGTCATCGGCAGAACTATTCAATTCTTTAACGTTTACTGGGTACGACCAAATGCGTTGTTCTTCGTCTTCAATTTCTACGTAATAAAGGTCGCGACCACCCAAGCCACCTTCCATGGTAGAACTAAAGTACACACGGTTGTAGTCTTGGTTCATGGTTGGATTGTAGAATCCTTCAATATAAGGCAAACGGTAGTTCCATCCTGCACTTTGAACAAACGAAACTCCTGTACGCGATTTTACAGTACCTTTAATGCGCATGCGTTTACCAGGTTGCCATTTACCATCTATATCGCAGATACTTTCGTACAAATACTCTGCTTTATAATCGCTGTTGTATTGGCTATAATACAAACGGTTGCGTTTTTTATCGAATGCAACGGTACCAGACACTTTAATCAAATCGAAATCGGCACATTTTTGTGGATTATCCAATTCGCCTGCGGTATCAATTTTGGTAACAAAAACCTCTTGGCCACGCACAAAGACAAATGTACTGTCTTTATAAGGCGATAGTGCAAATTCTTTGTCTTCGGTACTGCTTACAGTAGGATCAAACGTATATCCTTCGCTGTACTTAGGACTGATGGCTGCCCATAACATTACGGGTAACAACCATGCTAAACTCATTACGATTTTTCTCATAGTATAGGATTATTAATTATTGCTTGAATACTTCGATGGTACCTTTCTTAACATTTCCGTCAGGCAAGGTAACCACGTAATAATAAACACCGGGAACGGCTAATTCTCCATTAGGCAATTTACCATCCCAACCATTTTCTGTTTCGATCAATGGCATACCAAAACGATTATAAATAGCAGTATGGAAGTTAGGATCCATATCTTTTACAAAGGTATCGTTCAAACCAAACGTTCCATAAGGTGTAAATACAGTAGGCCATTGTACGGTTACCATAGCAGAATCGGCAGTTGTACCACATTCACCATCAAATACAATGACGTATTCAGAGTCAATGTAGGGTTTATAATCTGCCAACGACTCAACTTGCTCACCATTAACCAAAACGCTGTATTCGGCAGCTTGGCCTACATAATTAGGAGTAACCACAAACGATGGTTTACCACCTATGGTAATTACTTGTTCTTTTGGGGTAATGCTCAATTCGGGCGATGCTTGTTTCATAGCCACATACACATCTTTTGCATCACCAGCTTGGTTTTCGCAATAATTGTTGGTTTCTACGGTTACATATACATACGTATCGGTCAACACTTTTTCCATGTCGTAATCATCACCGGTAGCCAACAACAATTCTGCACCTAAATTAGGATCTGAGTACCATCTAATTACCACGTTGTCTTGTTTCTCATCAAACTGGGTTGCTGCAGACAAGGTAACATCTGCACCAGGACAAATTTCGGCACCATCTGCTGCAATATTGCCTGCTACTGCATAATCTTTTATCTTCACTAGGAGTTCTACAGATTCAGATGGGCAAGTACCAATTTCGTCTTTGTAGGCCACCAGCGTATAGGTAGTTTCACCTACTTGACTAGGATCAAATACGCTTGCTTCTTTGCCAGATTTATCCTTGAAAACTAGGTATTTATAATCTGATTCCTTCTCTACCCTTGTTTTTAACAGCACTTCTTCTGCTTCAGGGTCAACGCAATCAATGTAATCATTAACTTTAGGGGTAGAAGTATTTTCTTTTACACGATAGCGTACTTCTACCACATCGCTTTTGCAATAGCCTTCTGGTTCATTGTAAACATACAAGGTAACATCTTGCAAAGTATGCACGCTAAAGTTAGCTTCAGCATCATCAATCACGTTGTAGTTTACGTCCATCCAAACCAAGTTAGATTTATCAAAATCACTACCATCATCCATCTTATCTTCTATTAAGAAGTCATAAGGAATGGTTTTACCATAGGTTTCATCGCCCTTACAAGTATTAAAGGCATATATTTCACCTTTGCGTTTAGGAGTAGGAGCAACGGCTTGACTCTTAATGGTAACAGTCGATTCACCTTTCATGGTAGTTTTGGGTTGTCTGTCATAGCTACCATACGTTCCTTCATTAACCGATGAAATGTAAGACTGAATGGTAATATCACCCGTTGGAACGCTTATTACCTTAAACTTAATACTAAGGTTTTGTGTGCCTGGTTGCATTTCGCCAACAGACCACACACCCGTGGTGGCATCAAAGTTAGCAGGCAAACCATCTTGTTGCAACTCCAATACATTGCTATCCCAAACTACAGTGGCCGAAAGGTTTGTAGCCTCTGCAGCTGCACCATTGGTAAGGGTTACCGTATAGGTAATTACGTCGTCCTGACATACCGATGATTTATCTACTGCCTGACCCAGTGACATTTCTTCGCATAACTTAGTAGTCATGGTTGCTACTGCAGAAGTAGTAGCACATTTTAAGGTATTATCGTTGTACATCAATACACGGTATTGTGTTTCGTTGGCCATAGTAGTAGGAGTACTAAAGGTAGAACTATTGGTACCTACATTACTCCAATCGTTATCGCCAGGAGCCATGGTTTGCCATTGGTATTGGCTTACAGGGCTAGCAGTAATGCTAAGTTCTTCTGAAGTTCCTTTGCATATCTCTTTGCCTTCAAGGTCTGCTGTAATTTGAGGACGTTTAACTACCTGAATTGAAATGGCACCATTGGCAAGGCGTTCGCAAACATAATCGTTTACAAATTTTTCTCTTACCGTAACGGTAAAGGTATTGGTGCCTTCGGGCCACGAGAATGCGTTACCTGTAGCATCTTTGTACAATTGATTAACATCAAGCAACATGTAGCCTGGTGCTGTCTCTTGATATGTTAATCCTTCCAATAAGATTTGGCCATTATGACGGATATCAAACTCTACCACATTGCTGATATTGGTAGAGGATAATTTTAAAATAGGCATTTTAGCAGGTTCGGCATCAGTTCCTTGGCATATTTTTGCCACGGTTTCGTTATTGCTTAACGAACTTGTACCACATTCAATAGAATAGGTTATGCTGTTACCAGAGAACACCACATTGTTTTGCATACCAGGTTTGTACGTTCCGTTTTCAACACCCGTTGCAATACTAGTATCACAAGCATTACCCGCCTTAATAGAAGCTAATGCTACCAATTCGACTTCACCAGGAACATTCGAAAGAACCTCACTAGGACTAACGGAAGTGGTATAATAACCATTTGATAGGGTTAAATCTGATACATAAACATAGCTTTCGCTGGTTCCATTTACAATACGTTTGTACAATTGTATACATGGATCATTACTCAACGAACCAAAGTTAATTTGTTTAATGCGAATAGTTGACTCTTCATCCAATTTTTGTGCTACTTTTTCTTCAAATTGCAAATCTTTTGCTTGATCGTAGAAATACAACGCAAAGGCAGGTGTACACAAATTAAGGCTAACATCGTCAATTAACAAGTCATTACCCGAACCTGAAGCACCATGGTTATTGATAACAACGCGGAAGTCACCATCGTTATCTTCAACTTTCCACTCTACCTCACTGCGTTGCCAACCTTCGCTGTAGGTTACTTGCGATTGGATGGTTGCCGCATCTTCCCATGTAGAAGAACCTGTTTTCTTAAATTGAATAATAAGTTCTACGTTAATAGGGTTAAAGGTTACATCTTGTTTAGATTGTACCGCTGCAGATGCAAAGTAAGCAGAGAATTTTAGTATAGAATTTTTAGTAATATCTTTCTTTTCGATTTCGGTTAGTACACGTTGATAAGCAATACCCGTTCCATTAAAGTTAATCATCAACATACCACCATAAGGACCTGTTTGGGTATCGTTGAACAAGGTATGGTCGGGCAAATTACGGAACCAAACACCTTCTTGCAAACAACCATCGGTTACTTCTTCCGACATATTGCTACCTTTACCGCATCCACAATAGTATGGATTGGCTACAACGGCATAATAACCATCGTTAATTTTATAAGGAGCAGGTTGATATTCATATCCATCTACAATACCTGTAAATTCAGAACGGCTACCAGTACCACGAATAGCAGTTAACGTACCAAAGTCTTGGTTAAAGATTACAGTACCCTTGCTATCTTTTCCACAACTTTGTACGGTATAAATTACACAAATAGCCTCTACATGTTCTGCCGAATTGGCTAGTTTACGGGTTACCTTGTAATAATTTTTAGGATTAACAGGAATATTGGCGCCCGACAATGTATAGGTATTAGAAGCACTTTCAACTAATTTTGTATAAGTAGCTCCATTGTCGTCCGATTTATACCATACATAATTGCCAGTAGTTGTTTCGTCGGCAGTAGCCGTAAGAGTAATTTCAGTTGGAGGGGTTGCCAAATCGAATTCACGCACATCGCTCTTTAATTGTAAAGCGTTGGCATTGACAGAACAACTACCATGAACACCAAAGTTTTTGTAATCAGAACCGTGAGGTTGTCCGTTTTCTTGTAGCGCGTACATTTTAACATGCAACACACCTGTTTTACATTCACTTACGATGGTAGACAAGCTAGCATTGTCCGAATAGGTAGGACTCCATGCACCATTTTCACCTACCCAGAAACTATAGTCGGAAATATTTCCTGTATAATCAGGAATTTCTATAGTCGCTTCGTATTCGTAGTTGGTAGAACCTGGAACTGGTGTAAAGGTGTACAATTGATTCCAAGGATTTTTATAGACAGAAATAACATAAGGCTCGCTTAAAGAGCCACCGGTTGAGCCACCACATCCATTTTCTGGGGTAATGGTTACACTTCCATCAGATGGATTGTATTTAAATACACAAGATGTGCCGTTAGAAATACTGCAAGCTAAATTAGGAGAAGGAATCCATTGAGCATTATTATCGTTAGCAGAGGTATTAACATTAACACCACTACCACCATAATTAGCAACAACTTCATTATTTCCATTCAACTCTTTCCATTCCCAATTACCACCACCCCATGGGTGTTTCATAAAATACGCACCATATACACTACTAGCTGCTCCAATAAGCATCAATAGCATAAATAAAGCGCGCACTAAGTTCTTGTTTTTTTTCATCGTATTTAGATTTGGTTTTTATATTATTTCAAATAGATATAATACTAACTATACATTCAATTTACAAATATAATGCTTAATTTTTAAAAAAACATAAAAAAATCCCCCTTTCTATGCAGAAACGGGGATTTCAGTTATAAATGTTAATTTTTCTCTAGAACTTAACGATCTCTATGGTTCCTTTTTTAACATTTCCATCGGGCAATGGAACGGCATAGTAATAAACACCAGGAACTGCCATATTATTGGCACCCATGTTTTTGTTCATTACCCCATCCCATCCGTCTGGTCCTTCAAACACAAGTACACCAAAACGGTTAAAGATTTTCACAGGTAAACCTTTAGCAAAGGTTTCGTTTAAGTTGTTATTATTATAAGGTGTAAATGCCGTTGGCCAAACCACTTCTACAAAGGCTTCTTTAACCAAGGTATTGCAACGACCTTTGGCAGCTACCTCAAACTTGGTATCGATATACAAGTTAGCGCTGTACTCTTCGCCTTCTACAGGCAATACGTTACCGTTGGCCATCCATTTGTATTGGTCTACCTCTACAGAAGCAGGCGTTAAGGTAACCACCACTTGGTTGCCACCTGCCAATACGTTGGTTTCAGAAACTTCTAATTCAAAGTCTACCAAACCTTCAATGTGAACAGTAAATGGCACACGTTCACTTTCGCAAGCACCTTGGTTGGTATTGCTTACGTAATAGGTAGTAGTGGTATTAGAAGCAGACGCATCAAAGGCATCGGCAATAGGAGTCTCATCATTTTCTGAAGCGTAGAAATTCAATTTATAGTAACCTGAAGTTACCAACGAACTAAATTTCTCTGAGCCAGCTTTGGTACATTCGTCGTAGTCTTTTACTACAGGAGCAGGAGTAACTGCTTTTACATTAGCAGCTACAGGCTGAGCATCGCCCATACAACCGTTACCATTTACTTGTTGACCTTGCACATAGAATACGTTGTATTGTGCCAAATCGATGGTAGTATTGGTAATTTCTTTGGTCAACGCTTCGTCTTCAAAGAACACCACATTATCGGCCAAGGTATTAGGACCAATGGCTTGGGCCAAATCGATGGTAGCAGGTAAACATACCGCAGGCAAGGTTTGTACATCTACCATGGGTTTTTCGGTATGTTGAGCAACCGCAATTGTTTTTTCGCCTTTACAATAGTTAGTACCATCGGTAACCACTACTTTATAGGTTTTACCTTCGGTAACACGCAAGGTGCTATTGGTTCCCGACTTAGGCGACCATTCATAGCTATAAGTACGTGCATCGTCTGCATTGGTTACCGTGGCTGTTAAAGTAGCTGTAGTATTGGTACAAGTAATCGCATTTATATCACTGCTAATGGCAACAACAGGAGTTTCTTTGTCGTTTTCTAAATTCAACTCGGCACGGGCACTACAGCCATAAGCATTGGTACCTTCTACCCAATACTCGCCTCCTTCACTTACCTCGATGCTGGTAGTTTGTTCGTTGGTATTCCATACGTATTTATCGGCACCACTTGCGGTAAGGGTATTTACACGGCAATATTGTTTTGGGTCGGTAGACGAAATGGTTACGTTTGGCAAATCGGTATGTTGATCGATGGTTACCGATTTAGTAACAGTACAACCATTAACAGCCGTAGCTACTACTTCGTATTTACCTCCTGCATTTACTGTAATTTGTGAGCCAGATTCGTTGGTATTCCAAGCATAGGTTACACCTGCAGAAGGAGTTGCTTGTGCAGTTAACACACTAGATTGAACCAAACAAGTAATATCAGCTGCCGATGCAGTAAGATCTAGTGTAGGTACATCATCGTCTAATGTAATGTCAATGAACTGGCTAGCAGCACATCCGTTGGCACCAGTAGCCGCAACGGTATAACGTTTTGCTTCGTTTACGGTACGTTCTGTAGGAATGGTATTATCGCCATCCCACACAAAGGTTACAGGACCACCAATGCTATTTACATTGGTTACTGAAGGTACTAAAGTTAAAGCGCTAGCTTCTGCAGTACAGTTAAGGGTGCTAGTTGCTGTACCATTAGCATCTTTCGATGTAATAACAATAACAGGTTTTTCGGTGTTGATACCAATAGTTTCTGTTGCGGTAGCAGAACAACCGTTGGTAGAGTTAGTAGCAGTAACCTTATACGTATTAGGTGTAGCCACCTTTACGATTGCACCTGAAGTTTCGTCTGCGTCGTCCCATTTATACGTTACGCCAGCAGTACTGCTAGAAGCGGTTAAGGTAATTTCTTGAACAGAACAGGTTATTTTCTTATCGGCATCGCTAACTGCAATGGCTACATCGGGAGTGACAAAATCTTCGGTTACGGTAACGGTTAAAGGTGCTGAGGTACAGTTTTGTGCCGTTACACCAGTAACTTGATACGTGGTTGTTTGACCTTTTTGGCCCAATACACGTGGATTTTGGGTGCTACCATCAGTCCAAGTATAGGTTTCTGCTCCACTTAAGGTAGCTGTTAAATAAGGTATTGCACAGCTAATTTGGGTTGCAGTTACCTCATTTCCGTTAGGATCGGTAAATGTAATATCCAACTCTGGTGTTTTATACACGGTTACACCAACGGTATTTGATGAGATATTACGTTCTATTGCATTACAAGTACTAGTTATTTGATAGAACAATTCTTTACCGTTATGTTGTGCGTTAGTTACCGTTGTAGCGGGATCAAACTCATTACCACCCAAGAACCATGTTGGGTTAGTTACTACTGCACCTTTGTTATTAGTAACCGTAGGGGCTGTTAAATCTAATACACCACCATCGCAAACACCCTCTGGTGCAGTAAGTTTTCCTAACGAAGCGTGTTGTTGCGTAGTAACGGTATGGCTTTGGTTGGTAATAGTACCCGTACAACCTTTAGCATCGGTAACCGATACCAACGATATGGTAGCATCATCACTCAATTGTTCTTTAATAGAGTAAGGCGATGATACATTGGTTTTGGTAATATCCGAACCGTTATTTACTTTATAGGTTAAATTGAAGTCAGGCGCACCGGTAAAGTTAACCTTGATGTTGGTTAATTCTTTGTCTTGTTCGTCAATACAAATAGTAGACGAGGTGATATCAAATGCAGCCGATGGCAAAGCATGTACAGTAGCCGATTGATTAGCACTTACTGCAGCAACCGACACACCCGATGCGGTTAATACAATCACTTGTACTGATGCATCTGCTGTAGTAGCATTGGCCACAACCGTCAATACCGACTCATCGCCAGGAGCCATAGAAGCAACCGTCCAGGTATTACCACTGATTGTTCCGTTGTTAGTTGTAATGATTGCATCCGACAAACCAGCACCCAAGGTAATAACAGAGGTCACATCGGTAGTTGTAACACTAGAACCATTGGTCAAAGTAAAGGTAAAGGTTGCTTCGTTGCCATCGCAAACAACAGGAGCAGTACCAGTGGTTAGGTTCAATTTGGTACAATCGTTGTTGGTCAAAACAACTGTACTACTGTTAGCTTCACAAACACCATTGCTAACAGTCCATTGCAAGGTAGCCGATTCGTTCACAGGAACCCCTACTACACCTGTTGTAGCAGAGGTAGGTTCTTGAATATTGGCTGTACCGCTAATCACCGACCATTTACCGCTGCCTACTTCAGGAACTGTAGCTGCCATTACAAAGGCATCGTTGTTACATTTGGTTTGGTCTGTACCTGCAAAGGCAACAGGTTTAGCATCTACGGTAACCTTAACTGCAGGAGTGGTAATATCACGTTTATTGTTATTACATGAGCTGGTAATTTGATAGTACAATTCTTTGTCGTTATGTAATGCGTTAGTTACCGTTGTAGCTGGATCGAACGCTTTACCATCCAAGAACCATGTTGGGTTAGTTACTTCTGCACCCTTGTTATTGGTAACCGTAGGGGCTGTTAAAGCCAAGACACTACCCTCGCAAACAGCAGGAGGCGTTGTAAGATCACCCAACGAAGCATGAGTTTTTGTGGTTACTGTATGCGTTTGGTTAGCAGTTGGAGTAACATCGCAACCGTTGGTATCTACCACCGACAATAATGTAATGGTACTATTACCGGTTAGGGTTTCTTTAATATAATAAGGATTGGGTACATCTTTTTTGATTACAGCTGTATTTTGATCTACTTGATAGGTAATATCAAAAGGAGCAGCGCCGGTAAAGTTAACCTTGATGTTGGTTAATTCTTTGTCTTGTTCGTCGATACAAATGGTAGACTGTGTAGCATCAAATGCAACCGATGGCAAAGCATGAACCGTAATAGAAGCAGGTATACTCATACCCGATACAGGTGTACCCGTAGCTTCTGTAATGGTAGCGGTTACCTTATGTGTGGCAGCTGTTGTTCCTTTTACCGTAATAACCAATTGTGCTTTTTTATCCTCACCTTTCTCTAGTGATGGGATAAGCCACAAACCCGTATCTTTATTGTATGTACCAGATCCCGAGTGCGTTACATAAGTAAGGCCAGCTGGTAATTTTACGCTGGTTTTTACATTGGTAGAGGTAGCCATCGAACTATTGGTAATGGTTACTGTTAAGGTAGTTTCTTGATTCAAACAGATGCCTTTACCAATGGTTTCGTTAGCAAATTTATTATCCAACACAAACTGGTTACAAACAAGGTTGGTAAGTACTACTAATTCGCTATCAACTGGGTCGCAAGTACCATTGGTGGCGGTATATTTCAATTTAACGGTTTTACCAGCTTCTACGCCAGTCACCAATGTTTCTTTGTCGTTAGGACTTTGGATAGAAGCACTAGCACTACCTTCTACTATGCTCCAAGTACCTGCAGAAGCGGTAGTATTAACGCCAACCGTAAATTCGCTTTTTCCACAAATGCTAGCAGATCCTTTTCCATCTAATAAGGTCACTTTGGGCTGTTCATCAACACTTAACGTAGTAGAAGCTGTAGCACCGCATTTTTCGTTAGAAACTGTCCACGTTAGCGTTGCTGTTTTACCAGCAAGTACACAAGCCGTAGTTGTAGCACTTTTTTCTTTGTCAATTTCTGCAGATCCAGAAGTTACCTCCCACACTCCCGTACCATTGGTTGCTCTAGCAGCAATGTCAAAGGTATATTTTTCGGCAGCACATACGGTTTGCGATTCACCCGAAGTAATGCTTGCGGTAGGCACTGGAATAATCTTAACATGCACCTTACCACGCTTGCTTACACATTTAGTACCTTCCTGATAGGTAAAATAGTAATATTTATCGATAGAAGTATCTGATTTACTAACGTCAGAAACAGTTGTTAACGATGTTTCACCATCATAGAATACCAAATTTTCTGGTTTTTCAACGTTAACCAAAGAAGACAACGTTAAAGTTCCCGTTTCTGCACATTCAAAATAATCGGTAACAGCCGTTGGTGTTTTTGTAACTTGGTTTAAGGCCAATTTAGCAGATGATTTAGTAGGCGAATCATCGTAGTTGGCCCATGTTTGATTATTTAGTTGCGAAACATAAGGCTTAATATCAACCTCTTTTACAGCCTCATCGGTTGCTGCATCCGATTTTAAATTTAGTTTTAACGTTTTGCTAGCACCATTTGCCAATGTTCCTACGTTCCAAACATTGTTACTATACCCTGTTCCACTAGCCACCGTCACCTTATTGATGTAGTTAGTAGGTATGCCAACGTTTACTTTTAGGTTATTAATTTCTATACCCGATGGGTTAGTAATGGTAAGCGTTAGTTGGCTAGGATCTTCGCCATCCAAGCAAATATTTCCTACCGATGTAGCAGCGCTCATGGTTACAAAAGCTGCATAAACGGTTGCTTCATTGGTAATAGCATGCACACCACACGCTTTACCGGTTGATCCATCGGCCACCGCTTTTGCTTCATGAATAGAGTTAGCAAGAATAACGCGGTATTTTGTTGGACTAGATTCGGGAGTAACCGTAATGGTAGCATGGTCGCGTTGAGGCTCGCCCATCGACACCCAATTGGCTCTACCCACTTGGTATTGCCACAAATAGTAGGGTTTATTCATAACACCACTTAATACCGATGCGGTTAAGGTTTCTGAACCTCCTGCAACAATTACCGACTCGGTTGATACGCCATCGCTACATACCAAGTTAGCCTCTGGCGTACAAATACTTAGGGTCATATCATCAAACAAAAGGTCGTTACCTTGTCCGTCGCCAGCTTTATTGATAAGTTGAATTTTAACACTGGTTGCCGCACCCGAATTAAACATAGCCGAAATCTCTTTCCACTCTTCGCTAAGTCCAATGTTTTTAACCTCGTAAGTATCAATTTCGACATTGTTTGCAGCATTGAATAATTTAAATTCAGCCTCAATGGGGATATTACCGTGCAAACCTCTGTTGGCACAGGTTACAAACGCCGAGAAATTAATGTAAGTACTATCGCACAAACCATTAATGATACATTCGTACAATACATCGGTAGTACTAGTACCATCTTTACAGTTGTACATAAGCATACCACCATTGGTATCACCTGTATGGTCGGTTGTATTGCGGTACCATCTTGTATTGTCTTTACCAACCTCGTCTACACAATTACAGTTTTGTGTTCCTTGTGCAATATTTGTACCACAACCTGCATTTCGTGGATTGGCCAATACAGCATAATAGCCACCATCGGTCATGGCACCACACGACACCGTAGATGCCGTATAAGGCACACTGGCAGTATACGTAATATTAGTACCCTCTACTGGCACATTATTTTTACTATAACTTGCACGTGCATCTTCGCCGCTTAAGGTGCCAAATGTTTCTTTAAAAATGGTAATGGTATGATCTTGGTCGCATCGAATGGATGGTGTCAATTCTACCACATTGGTAATGTTACCATTGCTATCTTTTGCACGAATAAAGGTTTTATCGGCCACTTTATGGGTATAAGCAGTTCCAGACGCACCCGATAGGGTACTCCAACTTATACCGTCGTTAGAAGATTGCCATGTATAAGGCGCAGTACCACCGCTTATGTTTAGTTGTACCAAATCGCCCACATGGCAAGGACCTGATAAATTGGTGGTCAATTCAAACTCGTTGATGGTATACGTAATGTGAATGGTTCTAACCTCTTTCTTTTCTTGGTTGTTTACTTTTAACTCAAATACCAAATCAAAAGAATAGGTACCATTTTCGTAGCCTAAAAGCGCATTATTGCGATCGGTTTGGTGCCAAACCGCATCGGTTCCGGCTACTGTACTTGCCTTAGTACCATCATTGCTCCATTTTCCGTAGTCGCTACCTTCTATCGCTTTAACATTGTTGTCTGTATTGCGCCAAATTACATTTGCTCCGTTTACCTCAGCCCCATTGCTATTGGTATAAAAACGAAAACCAATAAACCTTGATTTTCTTTTAATTACCCCCAAATCGAAGGTTTCGCCATCGGCACTGGTAGCAATGAAATTTCCATCCCAAGCGTCTGCAGAACCTTTGGTAGAAGCCCATTTTTTGGTTCCGCTACTACCTCCTTCTTGATAAAGGAAGTCAAATCCCCAAAGCGAATAGGGTTGCGGACAATCACTTGATTTGGTTATGTATATGGTATTATCGCTAGGTTTAAAGAAAAGACCGTAACAGCCTGTTGCCTTAATTTTAGCGTTACCATCCTTATTTTCTACTAGGGATTTATCGTTTACGTTGCTATACCCCCAACTACTTTGGTTCCAATCTTTGTTCTTTACAATTTTAAACTCATCGCCTTGATTGAACGATTGCTTAATTTCGTATTGATTACCATTGGGAGTCAGTTTAATAGCACTGTTCATATCCCAATTATTGGTAAAGCTACCAATAAGATAATAATCGTCTGCAACTAATTGGATAGGAACAAAAAGTCCTACCACACATAGCCACATCCATAACCAAAAAGGTTTGTTCGCTAATTTTTTCATACTGTATTGTGTTTTGTATTAAATTCTTACACTCTAATCTTGCAAATTTATGTTTAATTAAAAAAAAATACAAAAAAAACGCCCGTTTCGTAAACAGAAACAGACGTTTTAAAGCAAAATGTTAATTTTATACACAATTACGCTAAAAACGCGCATTATAGTTTTGATTTTAAATACAATCTAGTAAAAGCTTGCTTGGTGGTAAGCGGAAAATCGGCTTGCAAAATCCAGCCGTAGTAGCCAGGATCGTTTTTTAATACATCGGCCACGGCTTGCCCTTTGTATTTACCAAAGTTAATTACCTCTACTCCTTTGTCGTTGCGCACAATGCGGCCCGCAAAATCTACATTTTTAGAGGTACATGTGTAATCAGCCAAAAAGGCCATATCGTTTTGCAAATCGGGGTAACGATCTAATTGCGACTGCAAAATTTCGTAAGTAGCTTTGGTATCGGCCATGGCAGCATGCGCATCTACTAAATCTTGTTCGCAATAAAATTTATAGGCAGCCGATAAAGTACGTTGCTCTTTTTTATGAAAGATGGTTTGCACATCCACCATTTTGCGCATAGATAGGTCTATATCTACATCAGCGCGTAAAAATTCTTCGGCCAACATGGGCAAATCAAAACGGGCAGACTTATACCCTGCTAAGTCGCACCCTTTAAAATCGGTGGCTATTTTACTAGCCATTTGTTTAAAAGTAGGACAATCCTTTACATCCTCATCTGTAATGCCGTGCACAGCGGTAGATTCGGCTGGGATGGGTCTTTCTGGATTGATGCGGTAGGTAAACGATTCTTCGTTACCATTAGGATATACCTTGATGTAAGCAATCTCTATAATGCGATCGTTAGCAATATCCAGCCCTGTGGTTTCTAAATCAAAAAAAATGATGGGATTTTTTAAGTTTAGTTTCATATTACAAGGTCATAGGAGTTAACAACATGGTTGTTTTGGTATTTTCTGCTTGGGTAACAGGCAACAACAACATAGGACGCGTTGCATCAATCAATTTAATTTCTACTTGATCCGATGGCAAGTTTTGCAAAATACCAGTCATGTATTTGGCTTTTACACCTATTTCTAATGCAGTACCACTAAATTGACAAGGAAGCGATTCTTCGCCCGATAAAGAGAAATCAATATCTTGGCTTAACAACGACACTCTACCCTCTTCAAAACGCATGCGCACCAAGTTATTATCGGAAGCACACAACGAAACCCTATCAAATGCCATTTTAAACCCATCAGTATCTACAATGGCAGACATAACGGTTTCTTGTGGAATAACCGCTTTGTAATTAGGGAAACGACCCTCTATCAAACGGGCCACCATGCAATAATTGGCCGTTTGAATCAACATGCCTGCACCGTCAAAATTGATACGAACATCGCCTTGTTCTTTGGCCAACAAGGTTTTTAGGGTATTGGCAGTTTTACCTGGCATAATAAAACTAGCGGGTTCCGAAAAGGTTTTATCGGTAAGTTGATACAAGGCCAACTGACGTGCATCGGTGGCTACAAAATTAAGTCCATCGGGCGTCATATCTACATAAATACCTTGCATAACAGGGCGTAATTCGTCATCGCACGTAGCAAAGGCGGTATGCGCTATGCCTTTTTGCAGTGCTGTTACATCCAACGAAAGTTCTACGGTACGAGCCGCATCCAATTGTTTGGCCTGTGGATATTCGGCAGCCGATTGACCAATGTAGTTGTACTTACCACCCATGGTAGTAATTTCTACCGAATAGCTGCGTTCGTCTATTGTAAAGGTAAGGGGTTGATCGCCTAATTTGGGCAAAATGGCACAAATTTGATTTCCTAAAAGCAAAATATCTACATTTCCTTCGGCATCGTCTACTTGTAACGTACCCGACAACGAAGTATCACCATCAGAGCCAACGATGGTTAATACATTATTCTTTATAGAAAAATACAAAAAATTAAATACCGGATTGGTATTTTTATTTCCTAAAACGCGCGATATAACTTGAACGCGTTCGGCTAGTTGTGCAGAAGAACAGGTGAATTTCATAATATCGTTTAGTTGTTTAGTCGTTGATGCATTGAGTCGACAAGCGACAAGTGACAAAATTAGTATTTTTTTTTTTGCAAACAATTGCAAACGTTATTTTACGTAGCGTTTTCTTCTAATTAGCTGATATATAACAGAAAAAGTTATTAACAATAACAAAGGAACCGTGGTATTTAAAACTTGCCAAAAGGTACGTTGTGTTGTTATTTTCTGTTTATCGAGCATACGCAAGGTAATTTGCCTGTTGCGCAATTGCAACCAGCCATCATCGTCGGCCAAATAATTTACGGCATTAACCATAAAGTTGCCATTGCCAAATTGCTGGTTCATATAGGAATCGTACCCTAACGGCATGGGTTCGTATCCTTGACCAAAACCTTGTAATTCGTTGGCTATTACCGATCCATCCGCTACCACAATCATTTTAGTAGGTTTGCTTTTTTTCTGAATGGTTCTACCTTTACTGTCTACACCAGCAGGTTTCATTCTATTGGCATAAACAGAGGTAAACTCGCCCTCGAACAAAGCGGCTACAGGCAAATAAGCATAAGCAAAATAGGGCGATTCTGGCGATAAATTAACAATGGACGCCGACAACTGCATGGGAGCTTTTTCTAAAGCAGTATGTGCAGAAGACGCCAATAAAACGGTTTTAGCAATGTGCGCATTTTGCTGCTCGCCTACCAATTCTATGTATGATGCAAATTCGGCCTTAACAGGAGCCAGATGGCGGGTAATGGCATGATTAGGGGCAGGCATCAACAAAGGAGAATAATACCAAGGTGCAGGCTGAAACTCCGACTGGCCCGTTTGCCCATCTACCTGAATAGGCACCAACGCGCATTGAACATCTAGCAACAAAGTAGGCGATAAACGAATACCATAAGTAAACAATTGATCGGTTAGGTTTACATCGTTTACTTTTCCTACTTCGCCATTGGTAGCCACCCCATCAATTAACCACAACACCCTACCGCCGTTCATAATGTATTGGTCGATGATAAATTTGTCTGATTCGGAGAATGCCGTATCGGGTTGGGCAATAATAATCACCTTATAAGGGTCTAACATGCTAATATCACTGCCCAAAACACCCCTATCAACTTGATAATACCTAGCTAGTTGCGTGGTAATATCGTACACATAAGGTTCTGAAAGTTCGCCATGGCCTTCTAAGAAAGCTACTTTTTGGATATTTTTGGTGGATAAAATACGAATAGCATCGGTTAGTTCGTATTCTAAATTCTCTATAGAGATATTTAAGTTCTCTTGGCCCGATTTGCCCGAAATATTTTTTAACAACGACACAGGAATGGTATCGCTACCTACCGCTACCTCTGCCCATGGAAAAATCACCTTTTGTTGCATCCTACCCTCGGCATCTTTATCGTGCACTACCGTAGGACGTAGCCCCTTGTTTTCTAACCTTGCATAGTGTTGCTGACGTTCTTTTTCGGTAGCAGCAAGGGATGGATTTTTAAACGTAACCGATATACCTTCTGCCGCATACACATCCATTTCTTGCAACATATCATCGGTGGCTTTTTTAAGTCGCAAAAAGCCCATATTCAAATCGCCATCTAAATAAACGGTTACGGATAAAGGCTGTCCTTGCTGGCGCAATAATTGTTTGGTTTGACTAGCTAACGTATAGCGTTTTTCTGTAGTTAAGTCGATGCGAATCACCATCCAATGCACAAGAAACAGCACCAACAACGCTACAGGTAGAACAAGCACATCTTTCCAATGCCATTCTTTTTTAAAGGTAAAGGCTAATAAGCAACCCGACACCACCATAAAATAGCACACATCGCGCATATCAAGTACCCCCCTACTAATGGATTCGTAATGAGCAGCGATGCCCAACTGCGAAATGACATTTTGCACCATTCCATCAGAAAAAAGAGAGGCAATAAAATCAAAACCTATATACAAGAAAAAGCAAGCAAAGGCAGTTAACACAAAGGCAACTACGGCATTATCGGTATACGACGAAACACAAACACCTACTGCCACGTATACGGTAGCCAACAATACCAACCCAATAAACGACCCCCAAAATGCGCCCATATCGATATTGACCACGGGGCTTCCCAAACAACATACCGATACAAAATACACCAACGTAGGCAGCAGCGCCAAGATAACCAACAACAAATTAGCCAGGTATTTAGCCCCAATAATCTGAGCACGAGTAAGGGGCTTGGTTTGCAACCATTCTATGGTTCCTTGCTTATACTCGTCGGCAAAACTACGCATGGTAACTGCTGGTATTAAAAATAAAAATACCCACGGAGCCAATCCAAACAACCCATCTAACTGCGCATATCCATTATCTAACACATTGTTTTCGCCAGGTATCAGCCATAACAAAGCACCCGTTAACAACAAGAAAACTCCTATTACCAACGAGCCAATAGCCGTAGAGAAAAAACCTGCTATTTCTTTTTTTAGCAATGCGTACATGTAATTGATTTTTTTAAGTTATTTTTGTGCTGTACAAAATCTCACAAAGATAATAAAAAATATTTTATTGACGAATCGACTAATCGGTTAATCGGCTAATCAAACTTATCGACTAAACGACTAAACGACTTAACCATGAAAAAACACTGCCTACTTATCTTATGCATATGCACAGCCTTAATGGCATGGGGAAATAACACGACCTACGTACCTTACAAAATAAAGGCCCAATTTATTGGCGGATACCTATACCCACACGACAAAAGCATCATAGAGCCGCTTACCAAAGGGCCCATGCTAGGGGGCGAAGTAGCTTTTGAATGGGGAACTGACGGCAGCAAAGACTGGCAACGTGCATTTAACAACCCCGACATTGGTATGGCATTGCAAGTAATTGACCTGGGCAACCCTGATGTAGCGGGTCAGATGATTGGTGTTTACCCATACGTTAACATCCCTATGGTAAAAAACAACATTGTATCGTTCAATGCCAAAATTGGGGGTGGTTTGGGCTTTGCCACACGTCCATGCGATGTAGAAGCCGCCATAGCCGACCCCAGGAGCATCAAGCAAAAAGCAGGCGATTATAACTTTGCCATAGGCGGACCGGTTAATTTTGCCATAGCGGCAGGTGTCAACGTAGAGGTTAAGGTGCATAAAAATGTAGCACTTACAGCCGATATTATGTACAACCACTTTTCTAGTGCCAGCCTTTCGCAACCCAACGGTGGGCTGAATATGTTTAATGGATACTTAGGCTTAAAATACTTAATAAACAAAGAAATAACTCCTAACTCCTCACTCCTAACTCCTCACTCAGCTAACCCTTCGACAAGCTCAGTGACCGAAGAAGAAGGCACTTCGACAAGCTCAGTGACCGAGACCGAATCACCAGATCACCAAATCACCGAATCACCATTAAAACGTTGGAGTGGCGAGGTGATTATATCGGGCGGTGCCAAAAAACTATACTATCAAGATACACAATACTTTGGCTGTGCTAGTTTGAACCTAGAGGGTTACTACCACACCTGCCGTCAGCACCGCATTGGTGTAGGCTTTGACCTATTTTTTGACGATGCGTACCGACAAACCGTGGCCCCCGACACAAACGGGCAATACGCATGGACCAACGAATTTACCAAATTTAAACGCACCTGTACCCCCGACGAAACCATTGCCAATAAATTGCGCCTAGGCTTTAACATTGCCAACGAATTGACCATAGGTCGCGTAGGCATTTTTGCACACGTGGGCATCTACCTATACGACCCCATTAAAAACATGGAGCCAGGCGACAAAGCCCTTAATGCCCTAAATGGCAAAGGGGAACCCATAAAAAAAGGATTATTTTATGGGTACGACATACAAGACGAAGATGGTTGGAACTATTTTCGCATTGGGGTAAAATACCACGTAACTCCCCACTTTTTAGTGAATGTAAGTTTTAAAACCCACTTACAAAAAGTAGAATTTGCCGAATTTGGCATAGGTTATTCATTTTAAAAACATCGGATGAAAAAATACATCATTATAGCATCGGCAATTATTGCCTTAGTTTTTTCGGTATGGGGCTTTTTGTCCATTAAATCGACCACCGTTTCTAAAGAAATAAACATTTTTACCGCACTACCCCAGCAACCTTATAGTTTACTACGTATTAACAATGCTGCTTCTATTAGCAAAGCGCTATTGTACGATAACAGTTACTGGCAAGATGTTAGTAAATTAGCCTCTTTTTTGGAGTTAAACCAACTCATGGTGCATTTTGATTCCATAAAGGACACCAACCCAGCGGTGAATGCCCTGCTAAACAATCGTACCTTTTACATGGCTAGTTTTTTGCAAGAAGACCAAACTACACAACACCTTTGGTTTGGACAAATTGCCCACGACGAGTGGAAACAATTGGAGCAAATTATGCTGCAACATGTAAATGCAGGCTACTATTTTGGCTACGAGAATGGTATATTTTTAACGGGTACAAACAAAAACATTGTTAGCCAATCTATTTTGCAAATACAATCGGGTCAATCGCTTATGAACAGCGACACGGGGTTTAATAACATTGTTAAAACAGCGGGCAAACAAGCCGTCTTTAACTGGATTTTTAACCTAGAAATACTAAGCGACATATTGTTAGCCGATTTAACCGAACAAGGTAACAGTTTATTTTCGGCCTGGCAACATTATGCCGATTGGTGTTGTTTTGACGGCATTGTAGAAGGCGACAAACTTATCTTTAATGGGTTTGCCAGCAAAAAAGATCAGTTCCATTACACATCGCTTATTAACGAACAAGAAAGTAGCCAAAATACGTTAACCAATAGGATGCCCTACAACACCTATTTTTATCAGCACTTGGCACTCAATAATTTAGACACCTACCTACAACAATTAGATGCTTTTGCCGAATTACACAGCGAACAAGGAATTAAAACCGACGGAACAGCCCTAGAGACCCCTACAGGAGAGAGTCCAATGGTATTTTTTAGCAACTTTTTTGGAGGCGAAATAGCCTCTGGATGGTCGCCTATGGGGCATTTTGTACTAGTGAAACTAATAGAGAGCAAGCAAGCTGCCGAAAAATTACAAAGCATGGTAGAAGAAATGGGATATGGAGCTAGCACCACCACACAAGGCGGCATCAAAACCTATCATTTTGATAGCAATGGGTTTGCAGGTTGTGTTTTTGGAAGCGAGTACACCCTAGAAGAAGAGCACTTAACTATTGTAGATAACAAACTAATTATTGCACCTACGGCTAAATTTGCTCGATACATAGCATCGCGCAAGGCCAATAGCCAAACCTTACAATGCGCCCCCAACTTTCAGGACGCCAACAAAACCTTGCTTACTAAGGCTAATTTATCCATGTACATCAACATTCCGTACATGGTACGCAACGCATCACAATTTGTATCGGGCGAATGCCTAGATTGGATAAACCAAACACAAAGTTTGTGGAAAAACTTTTCTACCTGTTGCATTCAATCAGAAAACGATTTATCGGGCAAAACATTCCAACACTTGTTTTTACAATACAACAAAGTGATGGAAGTAGACGAACAAGCCTTGCTATCAAAGACCGAAAGTACACCCATAACAGAAACCGACAAAGAGCTTGAAAACGAACAAGATATACAACTTTCTGGAACCGAAGAAACTAGCAACGAAATTGACGATACAGAAAATAAAGACACCCCCACAGAAGAGCCTACAAGTACCCCGTCTGTAATGCGTAACCTTAGCACACAAAAGGCCATTTGCACAGCCACGCTCGATTATCCTGCTGTAATAGCCCCTCAGTTGGTAAAAAATCATTACACAGGCGAAAACGAAATTGCCATACAAGATAGCCACAACCAACTATACCTAATTAGCGCATCGGGCAAAATACTATGGAAAGTACCCTTACAAGAGCGCATCATAGGCAGCATTTTGCAAGTTGACCTATTTAAAAACAGCAAGTTACAAATGACCTTTGTTACAGAAAACGAATGGGTTGTAATTGATAGGAATGGCAATATGGTAACTGGATTCCCTAAAAAGTTAAGCCAAAAAGCAGGAGGTACATTAATGGTTTGCGATTACGACAAATCGCGCAACTACCGCTTCTTTATTCCTACCCAAAATGGTCAACTTGTATTGCTAAAAGCAGATGGTAGCATGCCAAGCGATTGGACATTTAGCGGCAGCCAAAGAGGCCTAATAAGCCCCCTACAATATTTTAACCAAAAAGGAAAAGATTTTTTGGTTGCATTCGACAACCAGCAAACCTACTTTTTAAATCGCAAAGGCCAAGAACGTATTTTGCCCAATAACACCATTCAAAAAGCCCAGAACGGGGTATTTTACCAAGATGTATTGGGAACCAACCATCGCTTTATTGCCACATCGCCCACAGGCGAAATACTATACGTTTACAACAACGAAGTAAAAACGGCTTCGGTAAAAGCCTATACCAACCACCATTTATTTACCCTATTTAAGGGCAATTATGGCAACTACTATATTTTCTTTGACCAAAAAGGTCTAGACGTGTTTGATCGCGACCTTAACATTTACATGCGCGATGCAGCCATTATAGGGGGGAAACACCCCACCCTGCTTATGCATAGCAGCCTAATGGCAGCGTACGAGCAAGCACAAAAATGCTGGATTATTTACAACTTAGTAGGCAAACGAAGTGCCTATCAGGTTATAGCAAGCGATACCCCCTTGGCCTATTTTGGCGCCTTTAAACCCTATCAATCGCCCTGTTTGGTGGTTACCGAAGGCAAGGAACTAAAGTGGTACAAAATAAATGATAAATGAGAAAGGAGAAATGACTTGCGACTTGTGACTTTCGACTATTTTTACTAATTTTGTGGGCATTTAATTTAAAAGACATGATAGTATTCTTTAAAACACAGAGCAACAACATTTTAGCCGTACAAAGCCGCGAAGCTTTATCGGCCGAAACTAGTGAAAAATTGGTGTGGTTATTTGACAATGCCACCTTATTAACCGAAAATACCATTGCAGGAAACTACATCGGTCCTCGTCGCGAGATGATTACCCCATGGAGTACCAATGCCGTAGAAATTACCCAAAACATGGGCATTAGCGGTATTGAACGTATCGAAGAATATTATCCCAATGTGGGCGATGCATCGTTCGACCCCATGTTGCAACGTAAATACGAAGGCCTTGACCAAGAATTATTTACCATTAACAAACAACCCGAACCCATTGTTTACATTGATGATATTGAAGCCTACAACGAGCAAGAAGGTTTGGCATTGAACCCCGACGAAATGGCTTACCTAAACGGTATTGCCGAAAAATTGGGCCGCAAACTTACCGACAGCGAAGTATTTGGTTTCTCGCAAGTAAACTCGGAACACTGCCGTCACAAAATTTTTAATGGTTTGTACATCATCGACGGCGAAGAAAAAGAACTATCACTCTTTAAACTAATCAAAAAAACATCCGAAACCAATCCTAACACCTTGGTATCGGCCTACAAAGATAACGTAGCCTTTAACGCAGGCCCCGAAATTGAACAATTTGCACCCAAAAGCGGTGACAAACCCGATTTCTTTGAAATCAAAAAAATCCAATCGGTTATTTCGTTAAAAGCTGAAACCCACAACTTCCCTACTACCGTAGAACCTTTTAACGGTGCTGCAACCGGTACTGGTGGCGAAATTCGCGACCGCTTGGGCGGTGGTAAAGCTAGTTTGCCTATTGCAGGTACTGCTGTTTACATGACCTCTTACCCACGTTGCGAAGCTGGCAAAAGCTGGGAAGAAAGCATCAAAGAACGCAACTGGTTGTACCAAACTCCCGAGCAAATCCTTATCAAAGCATCGAACGGTGCTTCTGACTTTGGTAACAAATTTGGCCAACCCCTTATTTGCGGTTCGTTGTTGTGTTTTGAACACGAAGAAGATGACAAACAATACGGCTTTGACAAAGTAATTATGCTAGCTGGTGGTGTTGGTTTTGGTACCCAACGCGATGCGCTTAAAGGCGAACCTGCAGTAGGCGAAAAAGTAGTAGTACTAGGTGGCGACAACTACCGCATTGGTATGGGCGGTGGTGCTGTATCGTCTGTAAATACCGGTCAATACGCCAATGCCATTGAGTTGAATGCCGTACAACGTGCCAACCCCGAAATGCAAAAACGTGCTGCTAACGTAATTCGTACCTTAGCAGAAAGCGATAACAACCCCATTGTTTCTATCCACGACCACGGTGCAGGCGGTCACTTAAACTGCTTGTCGGAATTGGTAGAAAGCACGGGCGGTAAAATTGACATGAGCAAACTTCCTATTGGCGACCCTACCCTTTCTGCCAAAGAAATTATTGGTAACGAAAGCCAAGAACGTATGGGCTTGCTAGTAAAAGAAGAAGACCTTGCGCTTATTAACCGTATTGCCGACCGCGAACGCTCGCCTATGTATGTAGTAGGTGAAACTACAGGCGATATGAACTTTGTATTTGAACAAGCCGATGGCGAAAAACCCATCAACCTACGTTTGGATTATATGATTGGCAAACCACCTCGTACCATCATCAAAGACAATACGGTTGAGGCCAACTTTGCTAATCCTGCTACCGATGCTGCTCAAATTGAAAACTATGTAAAACAAGTGTTGAGCATGGAGCACGTGGCTTGTAAAGACTGGTTAACCAACAAGGTAGACCGTTCGGTAACGGGTAAAATTGCTCGTCAACAATGTGCTGGCGAATTGCAATTGCCCCTTAACGACTTGGGTGTTGTTGCCTTGGACTACCGTGGCAAAGAAGGTATTGCCACATCCATTGGCCACGCGCCCTTGGCAGCCCTTGCCAACCCCGAAGCCGGTTCTGTTTTGGCTATCTCTGAAGCACTTACTAACATTGTTTGGGCGCGTCTTGCCAACGGCATCGAAAGCGTTTCGCTTTCGGCCAACTGGATGTGGCCCTGCAAAAACGAAGGCGAGGATGCTCGTTTGTACAAAGCGGTTGAAGCATGTAGCGACTTTGCATGCAGCCTAGGCATCAACATTCCAACCGGTAAAGACAGCTTGTCGATGACCCAAAAATACGGCGACAAAAAAGTTTTATCGCCCGGTACCGTTATCATTTCGGCAGGTGCCGAAGTGGCCGACGTTAAACAAGTAGTAAGCCCTGTAGTTAAAAACGACAAGAGCAGTTCTATCTACTACATCGACTTCTCGTTTGACAACCTAAAACTAGGTGGTTCTGTATTGTACCAATGCTTAGGCAAAATTGGTAACGACGTACCTACCGTACAAAACCCTGAATATTTTGCCGATGCCTTTAACAGCATCCAAGCGTTGATTGCCAACAATTACATTATGGCAGGTCACGATATTTCGGAAGGTGGTTTAATTACCGCATTGCTAGAAATGACCTTTGCGAATACAAAAGGCGGTTTATGTATCAACCTATCTTCGCTTGCCGAAAAAGACACCATCAAATTGTTATTCTCAGAAAACCCAGGTGTATTTATTCAAACCAAAAACAATGCAGAAGTAGAAAAACTACTTACCGAAAACGGCATTGGTTTTGCTAAAATTGGCTACCCCATTGAAGAACGTAGTTTAATCGTAGTAAAAGACGACGAAAAATACACCTTCGATATTGACGCTATGCGCGATGTATGGTATCGTCCATCATACTTGCTAGACCGCAAACAAAGCGGCGAAGCATGCGCTAAAGAACGTTTTGAAAACTACAAAAACCAACCCCTTGACTTGGCTATTTTGTCAAGCTTTACTGGTCAACTATCGCAATTTGGCTTGCAAACCCCACACGCCGAAAGTGGCATTAAAGCGGCTATTATCCGCGAAAAAGGCACCAACGGCGAACGCGAAATGGCTTACGCCCTTTACCTAGCCGGCTTTGACGTAAAAGACGTACACATGACCGACTTGGCATCGGGACGCGAAACCCTAGAAGACATCAACATGATTGTATTCTGCGGCGGTTTCTCTAACTCGGACGTATTAGGAAGTGCCAAAGGTTGGGCAGGTGGTTTCTTGTACAACGAGAAAGCGAAAAAAGCCCTAGACAACTTCTACGCACGCCAAGACACCTTAAGTTTGGGTATTTGCAACGGTTGCCAATTGATGGTTGAATTGAACCTAGTAAACCCCGAACACGAAAAACGCACCAAAATGTTGCACAACAACTCGCACAAGTTTGAATCTAACTTTGTGGGATTAACCATTCCAGAAAACAATTCTGTAATGTTTGGCAGCCTATCGGGTAGCCGTTTGGGTATTTGGGTAGCGCACGGCGAAGGCAAATTCTACCTTCCTATGGGCGAAGAAAATTACAACATCATTGCTAAATACACCCACGCTGGTTATCCTGCTAACCCCAACGGTTCTGACTATAACGTAGCAGGTATCTGCTCGGCAGATGGTCGTCACTTGGCGATGATGCCTCACTTGGAACGTGCTATCTTCCCATGGCAATGGGCGCACTATCCAGAAGGTCGTAAGGACGAGATTACGCCTTGGGTAGAGGCGTTTGTAAATGCCTTCAACTGGATTAAAAATAATAAATAGTCGCTTCGCGACGACTAATCGACTAATCGACTAATCGGTTAATCGAATATGTTACTGGACTTATTCATAGCATTTTTTAAAATAGGAGCCTTCACCTTTGGTGGAGGCTATGCTATGATATCGGTTATTGAACAAGAAGTAGTTACTAAGAAAAAGTGGCTATCTGAGTCTGATTTTGTAGACATGTTGGGTACGGTACAAAGCTTACCTGGCCCCATTTCTATTAACTCTGCCGTGTATGTAGGCTACAAACAAAAGGGAATATTAGGAGCCATGGCCGCCGCTATAGGTACGGCACTCCCCTCTTTTGTTATTATCTTGCTATTGGCCATTGTATTTACCGACGTACAAGACCATCCTACCATCGAAAAAATCTTTAAAGGCATTCGTCCTGCTGTGGTGGCCCTTATTGTAGCCCCCTTGGTACGATTGTCGCAAAAAACAGGCATTACCTACAAAAATGCCATTATCCCCATAGCCGCAGCCCTGTTGGTATGGCAATTTGACGTATCGCCCATCTACATCATTATAGTAGTTGCACTAGGCGGTATTTTGTTTAACTGGTTTAAAAAACATCCCAAATGAGCCTATACCTAACATTATTTTGGACCTTCTTTAAAATTGGATTGTTTGGTTTTGGAGGTGGGTATGCCATTGCATCGTTGATACAAGACGAAGTAGTTTTTAACCACGGCTGGCTAACCGTAGCCCAATTTACCGACATCATGGCGGTATCGCAAGTAACCCCAGGGCCCATTGCCATTAACTGTGCCACCTACGTAGGATACAGCGCTACAGGCAGCATTTGGGGATCGTTTATTGCTACCCTAGCCTCTTGCTTAGGACCTTTTATTTTGGTATGCTTGGTAGTAGTAGGATTGCAAAAGATAAAAAACAATCCGTATGTAGAATATGCGTTTCAGGGTATCCGCCCCGCCGTAATTGGACTCATCGCATCGGCCGCATTGTTATTAGCCAACACCGAAAACTTTATTGATATGTTTAGCTACATCATTTTTGGTGTGGTAGCCGTAGCTTCACTTTTTAAGGTAAATCCTATCTTTTTATTGGTACTAAGCGGTATTGCTGGATACTTTTTGTACTAACCTATTTAAGCAAGTACGGTTCAAAACTAGTATTGTATACCGATTGTATGCTATCCGATTGTGCATACAACAAATACACCGCCAATCCGTTAGCATTGGCTATAGTTTCTATACTATCCTTATCGCCTAGAACCATAAATGCAGTTGCATAGGCATCGGCCAACATCGTTGTGGGTGCTATAACTGTAGTACTTAATAAATTATGATTACAAGGGGTTGCTGTACGTGGATCGATGGTATGGCTAATTTTTTTACCGTCTTGGTAGTAAAATTGACGATAATTGCCCGATGTTGCCACCCCTACATTCGATACCGACAAAATGGCAGCAACCTGGTTCGATACCAATATGCTATCTTCGGTGGGTTGTTGAACCCCAATGCGCCAATGCTTATATTGGTTATTCACCCCTTTTAGGCGCATCTCGCCCCCTATATCAATTAAATAATGTTGTACTCCTTGGCTTTCTAAATAGCTAGCAACCACATCGCACCCTAATCCTTTGGCAATAGCACTAGCATCTAGCTGCACACATGGTTGTTGCTTGGTAATTTTAGCATTTTCAAGTTGAATTTTTTGATAACCTACACAAGCTTTTAAACTATCCAACATGCCTTGCGAACGCGTACGCGTAGGATCAAAACCAAATCCCCAGGCATTTACCAACGGTGCAACCGTTATATCAAAGGCTCCGTTTGTTTGCCTTGAAACTTGTTGTGCAGTAGTAAAGACCAAGGTAAACAACGAATCGGCCACTACGGTGGTATCGTTTTGGTTAACACGCGATATTATAGAGGTACTATCAAACGTAGACAACGATGCATTAACCTTTTGCATAGCCTCCTTAATTCCTGCATGCAAGTTATTTGGTGCTAGGTAAATAACCTTGTAGTATGTACCAAATACCCTACCACTATCGGTACGATAGGTAGATTGGGGAGTACATGCTATACAACATAGAACGGTTAAAAGCAGTAATAAGTGTTTCATATTATTGGTGATGCGGTGATGCGGTTAGGCGAATCAGCGACCTTCGACTTTGGACCTTCAACTAAAAAATAGTATCTTTGCGCACAAAGATACTAATTTTATGACAAAACAAGAAGCATTAGATAAACGCTATATGCGCATGGCATATGTGTGGGCCGAAAATTCGTACTGCGAACGCAGAAAAGTAGGTGCTATTTTGGTAAAAAATCGTATGATTATTTCGGACGGGTACAACGGCACACCCTGTGGTTTTGAAAATATTTGCGAAGACGACAACTTCAAAACCAAACCCTACGTGCTACATGCCGAGGCAAACGCCATTACCAAAATTGCCCGTTCGCATAACAGCAGCGAGGGTGCAACCATGTACGTTACTACCTCGCCCTGCATTGAATGCGCTAAATTGATTATTCAAGCAGGCATTGTACGCGTGGTTTACTGTGACGAATACCATGTTACAGACGGTTTAGACTTGCTTAGACGCGCAGGTATAGAAGTTTGTAGAATTGAAATGAATCAAGATGAAAAGTAACAACCTTACTCCTATTTGGCTATCCATTGCGGTTTCTATTGGCTTACTATTGGGCTTTTGGTTAACCAACAATGCGTACAAAAATCAAACCTCGGTGATTTTGCGCAGCCCCCACTCTACTACATCGTACAGCAAACTAAGTGAAGTTTTGCAGCTAATAGACCGTGCATACGTAGACACCATTAACAAGCCAAAACTAATAGAAGACATTTTACCTGCCATCTTAACCGACTTAGATCCTCACTCGGTGTATATCCCCAAAGACGAAGTACAAAGTATGAACGAAGACCTAGAGGGTAGTTTTAGTGGCATTGGGGTACAATTTAACATTCAAAACGACACCATTATGATTGTGGATGTTATTGCAGGCGGGCCTTCTGAAAAATTGGGCATTTTACCTGGCGACCGCATTGTAATGGTAAACGACACCAATTTTACGGGAAAAGAAATGACCAACAACCGTGTGGTAAAAAAACTACGCGGCCCTAAAGGTAGCACCGTAAAAGTGGGCATTAAACGTAACGGAAGCAAGCAAATTTGGGATTACAACATTACACGCGACGATATTCCTGTAAACAGCATAGATATAGCCTACCCCATTCAACCGGGTATTGGTTACATCAAAGTGAGTCAATTTGGCGCCAATACCTACAACGAATTTTTAACCCAATTGATGCTATTGCGCGAAAAGCAAGGATGCCAAAAATTCATCATCGACCTACGTGGTAATTCGGGCGGTTATTTGCATGCTGCCATTTACATGATAAACGAATTTTTGCAAAAAGAGCAACTCATTGTGTACACCGAAGGTAGAAGTTACCCACGCGAAGACGTTAGAGCCGACGGAAATGGTTACTTTAAAAACAACGACATTTGCGTACTTATTAACGAATGGTCGGCCTCTGCCAGCGAGATTTTTGCAGGAGCCATACAAGACCATGACAGGGGATGGATTATTGGTCGTCGTTCGTTTGGCAAAGGATTGGTACAGCAACAAATGGACTTGCAAGATGGTTCACAATTGCGCCTTACCATAGCCCGTTACTACATTCCATCGGGCAGATGCATTCAAAAACCATACAAGCAAGGCGAAACCGAGCAATACGATAGCGAATTGGAAAAACGCTACGAGCACGGCGAGTTTTTTGTTCAAGATAGCATTGTACAAAACGATTCGGTGGTTTACTACACCAGTTTGGGACGTAAAGTATATGGTGGCGGTGGCGTTATGCCCGATTACTTTATAGGACAAGACACCACAGCATACTCTCCCTACTATCGCCAAGCATTTAATTCAATGACCTTGTACAATTTCTGTTTTAGCTATGCCGACAAAAACAGGGCTACCCTTAAACAGTACAAAACCTGGCAAGAATTAACCGCCTATCTAGAAACCACCTCGTATATAGAGGAATTTATTCAACACGCAGAGAAAAAAGGCATTAAGCGCAACGACAAAGAGATAAAACAATCGGGAAAACTCATTAAAAATCAAATACAAGCCTACATTTGCCGAAACATATTGGGCGACAAAGGATTTTATCCTGTCCTAAACTTGGATGACAAAACCGTACAAAAAGCCGTAGAAGTACTAACTAGTGACGAGCATTCACCCGAAAGTAAGGATAGGAAATTTATACAAAGCTTGTTCCAATGATCCACGTAAGAGAAATAGTACAACAACATTGCCAAGGTAATCAACCCTTGTTTGACATTCTTTGGAGCCATGGCAACAGCGTGGCCCAAAAAGCCATTGAAATAGCGCGTTTACACCCCGAATGGGCATTAGACGAAGATTTTATTTACGAGGCTGCTATGCTGCACGATATTGGTGTAACCCAATGCGATGCGGCGGGCATTCATTGCTACGGCACCCATCCCTACATTTGCCACGGCTATTTAGGGGCCGATATCTTGCGCGGATTAGGACTAGAAGCCCACGCACGCATTGCCGAACGCCATACGGGCACTGGTCTTACGCCACAATACATTGCCCAAAAAGGGCTACCCTTGCCTACAGGGCGTACCTATGCTCCCGAAACCATCTACGAGCAACTGATTTGCTACGCCGATAAATTCTTTTCTAAAACCAAATTAAATCAAGAAAAGAGCCTAGAAAAAGTAGAGGCGTCGCTCGCCAAATGGGAGGACGCCTCGTTAGAACGCTTTAAAGCGTGGACACTTACATTTTATCCGGAACACCAATTCCCAACAAAGCCATAGCTTGTTTAATTACTTTAGCCACGTTACGCGATAGCACAATGCGCATAGCACGCACGGCGGCATCTTCTTCTTTTAAGATAGAGTAATCGTGGTAGAATTGGTTGTATTCTTTTACCAAATCGTAGGTATAGTTTGCAATAAGCGATGGGCTGTATTCTTTACCTGCTTGTTTTACCACCTCTGGGAACGAAGCCAAGGCACTAATCAAGGCAATTTCTTTATCGTTTAGTTGTACCTCGTCAAAGTTTTCCGACAAGTTTAACTCGGTAGCTTTGCGCAATACCGACTGAATACGAGCGTGTGCATATTGAATAAACGAACCTGTATTGCCGTTAAAGTCGATGGATTCTTTGGGGTTAAAGGTCATGTTTTTACGTGGATCGACCTTTAAGATAAAGTATTTTAAGCTACCCAAACCAATAGTGGTGCAAATAGCATTGATTTCTTCTTCTGACATACCGTCCAATTTGCCCAATTCCTTAGAGATTTCGGTGGCAGTTCCTACCATTTCGTCCATCAAGTCGTCGGCATCTACCACAGTACCTTCGCGGCTCTTCATCTTGCCTTCGGGTAGTTCTACCATACCGTACGAGAAGTGAACCAAATCCTTACCCCACTCAAAGCCCAAACGGTCTAACAAAATAGACAACACTTGGAAGTGGTAGTTTTGTTCGTTACCCACCACATAAATCATTTTGTTAATGGGATAATCTTGGAAACGAAGCGAAGCGGTACCAATATCTTGGGTCATGTACACCGATGTACCATCGGCACGCAACAGTAGTTTTTGGTTCAAACCTTGATTGGTCATATCGGCCCAAACAGAACCATCTTCTTTGGTAAAGAACAAACCTTTGGCCAAGCCTTCGTTTACTTTTTCTTTACCTACCAAATAGGTATCCGATTCGTAATAGATTTTATCAAAATCAACGCCCATGCGTTTGTAGGTTTCGTCAAAACCATCGTACACCCATTGGTTCATGGTTTGCCATAGGGCACGAACCTCAGCATCGCCTGCTTCCCATTTGCGCAACATTTCTTGCGCTTCTAGCATCAAAGGAGCATTCTTTTTGGCATCGTCTTCGCTCATGCCTTCGGCCATAAGGGCTTTAATCTCTTCTTTATAGGCTTTATCAAACGCTACGTAATAATCGCCTACCAAGTGGTCGCCTTTTTTGCCTACCGATGCAGGGGTAGCACCAGCACCAAATTTTTGCCAAGCCAACATCGACTTGCAAATGTGAATACCACGGTCGTTAACAATGTTGGTTTTAATCACTTTATAACCATTGGCTTTCATAATTTCGGCCAAGCTATAACCCAACAAATTGTTACGAATGTGACCCAAGTGAAGGGGTTTATTGGTATTGGGCGATGAGTATTCTATCATCACCAAAGGCGACTGCTCGGTTACAGGAACCAAACCAAATTGCGCATCGGCATCTACCTTACGCAACGTATCTAACCACGAGCCTTGTTGCAATACAATGTTTAAGAAACCATTGATTACATTAAAATCGGCTACAATCGATACATTTTCTTTTAAATAGTCCCCTATTTCGCCAGCTGTTTGGGCTGGATTTTTACGCGAAAGTTTAAGCAAAGGGAACGTTACCAAGGTCCAATCGCCTGCAAACTCTTTTTTGGTTTTTTGCAAGGTAATTTGCGACTCGGCAGGTGCACTTCCGTACAATTGTTCCACTCCTGCTATAATCGCGTCTTTAAGTTGTTTTTCCATGTATATTATTTATTATTTATTCGCTTCGCTCATGATGAATCGTTGAATCGTGTAATCGTGGATTTAACGGTTTAACGATTTAACGGTTTAACGGTTCATCGATTTAACGATTAATTTTATCGCTTAGTTCGGCACCAACTTTAAATTTAACCACCTTTTTGGCTTCGATGGTCATTTTTTCTTGGGTAGAGGGGTTAATGCCTTCGCGAGAGGCACGTTCTACTACCTGAAACGCTCCAAAACCTACCAACGATACCTTATCGCCATTTTTTAAGGCTCTAGAAACCGATTTTATAAACCCATCTAAGGCTTTTTTAGCATTTACTTTGCTGATGCCAGCATTCATTGCCATCGCATCAATTAATTCTGATTTGTTCATGATATGTTGATTTTAAGTTATTTGTTGCCATTTACTGATGCATTTGGGCCAATCGCTCTTCGCGATCTATTACTTCTTTGGCCTTTTTAGCGTATATAATAAGTCGCAACGATTGTCCGTAACTAAAGTAATTAATCATCCAGTTAAAGAACACAATAAATTTGTTGCGAACCCCTAAAATAGAACGTAAATGCACCACCAGCCACATAAACCATGCCATGAATCCGCCCATTTTCATGCCTGCAAATTCGGCAACTGCTTTGTTACGGCCTACCGTAGCCATTGTGCCTAGGTTTTTATACCTAAAAGGTTTCATGGCTTTTCCCTTGTCTAATCGTTTTAGGTTGGCTGCCAATAAATTACCTTGTTGAATAGCTACTTGGGCCAACTGTGGGTGCCCACCTTTCCAATTAGGATCGGCATCGGGCATAATACATTGGTCGCCAATGCTGAACACCCCATCCATGCCATCTACTTGATTATAGGCATTTACCAAAATACGGTTACCACGTCCCAAGTTGTCGGCAGGTATGTTGTTTACCTTTTGGGCGGTTACACCCGTTACCCAAATAAACGTACGGGTAGCAATGGTACTGCCATCGTTGATGTAAACCGTATGGTCTTTGTAATCGGTTACACGTTGGTTAAGCAACACATTTACCCCCATCGAACGCAAATACTTTAATACATTGGCCGACGATTTTTCGCTCATGGCGGCCAATAACCTAGATTGCGACTCAATCAGGTAAATATTCATCATGCTATTGGGCAAATCGGGATAATCTTTGGGCAAAACAAAGTTTTTCATCTCCGACAACGCACCTGCAATTTCTACTCCGGTTGCTCCGCCACCTACAATAACAATGTTTAGTAATTCTTGCTTTTCTTGTGGGCTAGTGCAGGTTAATGCGCGCTCAAAATTATCTAACAAGGCATTGCGCAACCCCATCGACTCCGATAAGGTTTTCATGGGGATAGCATTTTCTTCTACCTGGGTATTGCCAAAAAAATTAGTAGTAGTTCCGGCTGCCAAAACCAAGTAATCGTACGATAACTTGCCAATAGAAGTTTGGATAATTTTTTCGGTAGTATGGATGCTTTTTACTTCGGCCAATCGGAAGTAAAAATCTTTACGACGCTGAAATAATCGTCTAAACGGAAAAGCAATGCTGCTGGGTTCTATACCCGACGATGCCACTTGATAAATAAGGGGTGGAAACTGATGATAGTTATTTTTATCGATCAAGACAACTTGATAATTAGACCTTTTTAGTTTTTGGGCTAACTTAAGACCGCCAAAACCACCGCCTACTATCACTACCCTTTTTTTATCGGTTTTAGGTACGTTACAACTCATATATTAAGCGCATTAAAGAGATAACAAAGATAATAAATTAAAAGAGAGTTCTAACAGCATACATAAGAAAAAAATCATAACTCACCCATTCTATGTTTTAAAACTTGTTATTGTTACGATTTTGAAATAATTTTCCGCTATATTTGCAGTTCAAATAACCAACGTATGAATACTTACAAGCCTATAAATCCTAATTTTCCGCCCGTTGTCAAGAATCTGATAATCATCAATGTTTTAGCATGGATTGCCAGCATTACATTGCCACGTTTTGGCGTTGATTTGGTAGATTTATTGGGGTTACACTATTGGGAATCGGAACAGTTTAACCTAATACAACTGGTTACTTACATGTTCTTGCACGATACCAGTTCTATAAGCCACTTGTTTTTTAACATGTTTGGCATATGGATGTTTGGTAAAAACATAGAACTTTATTGGGGGCCTAAAAATTTCTTAACTTTTTATTTTGTAAGTGGTATAGGGGCGGCTATTATCCAAGAATTGGTATGGATGTATAGTTTACACCCCGTTTTAGATGCCTTTAACCAATATGCCAACACCAAAGATGCTAGTGTATTAATGCCCTACCTAAACGGGTTAACCGAAAACATGCACATACCCATGAGCAAATTATGGGCCCTAAAAGAACAATTCCTTAACATGCACGTTACGGTGGGTGCTTCGGGAGCTTTATTTGGCATCTTATTGGGTTTTGCCGTACTATTCCCACAAGCCCGTATGGTAATGATTTTTTTCCCAGTACCCATTCGTGCACCCTATTTTGTAGCCATATACGCTGCTGCCGAATTGTTTATGGGGGTTATTCCCTCTAGCGATGGCATTGCCCACTTTGCTCACTTAGGCGGCATGATTTTTGCAGGCATTTTATTGTTACTTTGGAAGAAAAAAGGCAATTTATACGAGTAAATGTGTATGAACCCATTTTTGAACAAAATAAAAGACAGCTTTAAGGCAGGTAATTTTTTAACCCGCCTTATCTACATCAATGCAGGCGTCTTTGTTATTATCAAATTGGCACTACTAGTCTGTACCATTTTAAAATTTCCCACCCATTGGGTAAATTACCTAGAAATGCCAGCTAGCCTACCCAATTTATTACAACAACCTTGGTCTATCATTACCTACATGTTTTTGCATAGCCATTTTGCGCATGCCATTTTTAACCTAATTGCCTTACACTATTTAGGCAAATTATTTCTGTGCTACTACAACCAAAAACAACTAGTTGCCGCGTATATTTGGGGTGGTTTAGCCGGAGCAGCCTTGTATGTAATGGGCTATAATTTACTACCTTACTTTGCTTCTTACCAAGCAGAAGCATACCTACTAGGCGCATCGGCCTCTGTTATGGCTATTTTATTTGCTACCGTAGGTTATTCCCCCAACAGCCAAGTACAATTGGCGCTAGTGGGCAACGTAAAATTAAAATACGTAGGTTGGGCCTTTCTTGCCCTTGATTTAATTGGGTTAGGATCGGTTAACTCGGGCGGTTCGATGGCACATTTAGGCGGGGCCTTTATGGGGCTATTGTTTGGATACTGTTATGCCAACGGAAAAGACCTTAGCAAACCCATCACTAAAGCATTAGATTGGTTGGCCAATCATTACCACATGCCATCTTTTAAAGGTTGGGGAGCATCCAAAAAGAAAATAAAAGTTACCGTAGACAATACCCAAAACATGAGCGATGCCCAATGGAATAAAAAGCAAAAAGAGCGCGAAAAACTCCGCCAAGAACGCATCGACCAAATATTAGAAAAAATAAAAAAATCGGGCTACCAAAACCTAACCGACGAAGAAAAAAAATCGTTGTTTGACTTGAGTAAGAAAGACGAATGAAACGCCTGGGTAACATATTATGGATATTGATTAGCTTTACTGCCACTGCTATTTTGGCGGTAACGTTGCTTATTCCATACATTCCACCCCAATCGCCATTTAACATCATAAGCAGCTTAAATTTAGCCTTTCCGTATGCCCTTATTTTTTCTATCCTTTGTGCCGTTATATGCCTAATACGCAGGCAGTTCTATACATTCTTGTGGGTGTTTATTATTTTGCTGCTTTCTATACCCAACATCGTAAAGAGTTTTGGTTTTTCTGGCCAACAGCCCGCCACTACCCCAACGCTATCCGTTACTAGTTATAACGTGCATTACTTTAATTTTTACGACAAAGACGAACCCAATGCATTGTTGTATCTACAAGAAAATCAGGCCGATATTTTATGCATACAAGAACTTTTGGTATTACCAGAAAATACACATACCCTAGCTAAACTTACCCAAACACTGAGCCAATACCCCTACCATCACATCTACTTTACCCATCAAGGAAAGCGTATGCACAAAGGGATTGCTACTTTTTCTAAATACCCCATTATAAAACAAGAAATTGCCCCCATCGATTCTAAATCGCACGCTGCCATATCGTCGTGGATAAAAGTAAACAACGACACCCTGCAAGTGATTAACTGCTACCTAGAATCGAACCGTTTAACGCGCGAAGAAAAGGACATTTATAAAAGCGACGAAAAAACCAACATCATTCGACGCATCTATAACAAACTAGCCCAAGCATCGCAAAAAAGAGGCAAGCAAGCCGAACTTGTAGCGGCCTTAAAAGACAGCACTTGCGCCACCTTGGTGTGCGGCGACTTAAATGACGTTGCCACATCGTACGTATACCGAACCATTGCCCAAGACGACACCGACACCTTTTTACACCTACAATCGGGCATTGGCAATACGTTTCACGAGGGGTTGTATCATTTTAGAATAGATTATATCTTTGCAGATAAGCACATAGAGCCATTATCTTTTGGCATTAATAAACAACCTTATTCCGATCATTACCCCATAGAATTACAATGTAACATTAAATAGATATGAAACCAGTAGTAAGTATTATTATGGGCAGCACCAGCGATTTGCCCATTATGGAAAAAGCAGCCCAAGTATTAGAAGAATTTGCCATTCCATTTGAGATGCACGCGCTATCGGCACACCGCACCCCAGACGAAGTGGCCGACTTTGCCCAACATGCAGCAGGCAGAGGCATCAAAGTAATTATTGCAGCAGCAGGTATGGCGGCCCACTTGGCAGGCGTTATTGCCTCTATGACTACCCTACCCGTTATTGGAGTACCCATTAAATCGAGCGTAGAAGGCATGGACGCGCTACTAGCCATGGTACAAATGCCTCCCGGAATTCCCGTTGCCACCGTAGCCATCAACGGAGCCATGAACGCAGGTTTATTGGCAGTACAAATGCTAGCGTTGTCGGACGAAAAACTTAACGAGCAATTTGCCGCTTACAAAAACAACTTGAAAAATAAGATTGTAAAAGCTAACGAGGCGTTGAAAGAAGTAAAATATACTTACAAAACCAATTGATAAAAGAAGGCATCTTCAAAACCATCAGTGGTTTTAAAGTAATCTTTAACTATACCGCTTTGCACAAAGCCCATTTTTTGGAACAACCGGTGCGAAGCGGTATTTTTTTGTGCCACAATGGCCGTTATTTGATGCCAACCGATGTAGTTTTTAGCATAATCGGCAAGCAATGTTAAGGCCTGAAGCGCGTAGGTTTGTTTTCTAAAATCCGCATCAATAAAAATGCCCACCTCGGCCCGCTTATGAAAATGATCGATGTTGTTAATATCTAACATACCTACAGGCGTACCGTCCAACAAAGTAATCATCCACTTTAAATCGGCAGCCATAAATACATCCAAGGGCGGCTGCTGCAAATAGGCCAACAACGTAGCACGCGATAGGGGCAAATGCACATTACCCGTTTGCCAATTAGCCGAATCGTTTTCTATGCGATACAAAAAATCGATATCGGTGGGTTCTATAGCCCTAAGTTGAATGCAGTTATTTTTTAAATACATGGTACACAGTTAACCCTAAAATGATGCTTTTAAACGAGCCCAAAAACCTTTTGATTTAGGTTGAACATATTGGGTATTGTATTGGGGAACGCAAGTACCTTTAACCATTTGGTAAATAATGCCCCAATCGGGCAATCCACCTACCTGACGGTCGTCTATGTAGATATTAGCATTTACTTTTCTACTATCATTGGCATCAAAAGGTTCGTTGTCAAAGTTTGCATTAACGGCATAAAACTCAAGACCTTTGCTTTTGCAATAATCAACCGCTTCATCCAATAATTTACCCGAACGTACCGTCCATAAAATAAGGCGATACCCTTCGCGTTGCAAGCGAATAAGGGTTTCTATGGCAAAAGGAATTTCTTTTCCTATGCGTGGGTATTCGTGGGTAACAATGGTACCATCAAAATCTACAGCTATCACATTATTCATACCTTTACCTCCTATTAATTAGCTTCTTTTTGTTCGTTTTGTTGATAATACATCCATTTTTGCTTGGTAGGTTTGCAAAAAACAAGCGATATAAAAGCAATTAAATAGCAATATAAGGCTGTTTTATCGGCTATTAAGGCATATACAATAACAGACGATAACGCCGGAATAGCAATTAAGTACATTTGCACCAAAGCCCATTTAGCATAGATTTGCGTGGTAGAAGTGGCTTTTACTTTTACAGCAAACAGCTTAAACATCAAAGGTATAGCCAATAAAAACAAAATATTAATGGTACTTACCATCATGGATGCGGTATTGGGCAATACCCACAAAGGATCGCAAGCAAATTTAAAATGGGCCAATGCCAATAAACCCAATAGCACTACATACAAGGCATAATAGTGTATTTGTAAGGTTGTGTTTGTTTTCATATTTATTTTGAATAAGGAATTCTGTTTATAATGGATTTACCAAGGGTAAGTTCGTCGGCATATTGCAATTCGTCGCCTACCGACACGCCACGCGCAATGGTGGTTAAGGTAATGTGAGCATCGGCCAACTTACGCGCAATGTAATAGGCTGTGGTATCGCCCTCCATGGTAGTGCTAAGCGCCAATACCACCTCTTTTACGCCACCTGCTTTTACACGTTCTACCAAACTTTCTATTTCCAAATCGGAGGGATGAACGCCATCA
Organism: Paludibacteraceae bacterium; assembly: GCA_017387515.1. Classification (GTDB taxonomy): domain Bacteria; phylum Bacteroidota; class Bacteroidia; order Bacteroidales; family Paludibacteraceae; genus Enterocola. Next base: position 59,898 of record JAFOFC010000011.1, on the reverse strand, counting down.
ATAGGCGATATAACCCCGCCCAACACATGATACAAGCCCCTAAATTGACCTGTATTTTCTATCAACATCACTTCTTTGATGGTTTCTACCACACAAACCACGTCGGTTTGACGCGATGCATCGCTACAAATTTGACAAACATCGGTATCGGCTATATTTTTACACACCTTGCAATATTTTACCTCATTTTTTAGCAACAAAATGGCTTGAGCAAAATCGGAAACATCTTTAGCATCTTGCTTTAAAAGATGTAGTGCCAACCGAAGGGCTGTTTTTTTGCCAATTCCAGGCAATTTTGCCAACTGATTAACGGCATTTTCTAATAAAAACGAGGGATAAGACTGCATACCACACAAAAATTCATCAAACAGACAAATATAGGGATTTTTTGGGGAATTGCAAAATATTGACTAATCGGTTAAATCGTTTAGTCGTTGAGGCGTTTAGTCGTTTAGTCGGTGAGGCGATGCTATGAAAAGACATCGTGATTGAGCGGAAATACATTTTTGTGTATGACGAGCGTTAAGAAAATGCGTCAAGAGAGCGAAGCGGCATCGCATTTTTAGCGAGGAAAAGCAAAAATTCCGCGAAGAGCGTCGGCTTTGAATGCATCGCCGAAACAGAAATTAATGAATCGTGGAATCGAAATTACAATTCAATAAATTTTAAGTACCTTTGCCTAAATTTTCAATATGAAATTCGTTGACTAAACAAAAAAATGCACCCTCTTACCCTACTATTAATTATAGGATTGTACTTTTTGCTGCTACTGGGCATAGGCTATGCCGGTAAAAAGCACAACAACAACGCCTCGTTTTACCTAGGCGGCAAGCAATCGCCTTGGTACATAGTGGCATTTGGCATGTTGGGCGCATCGCTTTCGGGCATTACGTTTGTGTCGGTACCCGGCATGGTTATGCAATCGGGCTACACCTATATGCAACTGGTAGTAGGCTTCTCGTTAGGCTATTTGCTAGTAGCACATGTATTACTGCCCCTTTATTACAAACTACAAGTAACCAGTATTTATCAATACCTAGGCCAACGCTTTGGAACCACCAGCCAAAAAACAGGCAGCTTTTACTTTTTGCTATCACGCACCCTAGGCGCAGGCATCCGATTGTACGCCGCAGCCCTTATTTTAGGACATATGGTATTCCAACCATTGGGCGTACCCTTTCCCCTTACCATTGCCATTTGGATGGGCATTATTTACCTATACACCAGCCAAGCAGGCATTCGTACCATTGTTTGGACCGATGCCTTGCAAACCCTATGCATTTTAGTGGCACTTTGCCTATTGTTATGGGAAAGCAGCAGCCAACTAGAAGCATTCCCCTGGCAAAGTTACCCCTACACCCAATGGGATTGGGTACCCAAAAACAACTTTTTTAAGTGGGTCATTAGCGGCATGTTTATTACCCTAACCATGACAGGATTAGACCAAGACATGATGCAAAAAAACCTAAGTTGCAAAACCTTACGCGATGCCCAAAAAAACATGTACTGCTATGGTTTCTCGTTTATTCCCGTAAACTTGGCCTTTTTGTTTTTAGGCGCATGCCTAGTCATGCTTTTACACCAAAATAGCATAGCGCAACCCACAGCCTCCGACCAATTGGTTACCACCGCCATAGAAAGTGGATTTTTCTCGCCCGTTGCCATCTTGCTTTTTACCTTGGGCATTGTAGCCGCCACCTGCTCTAGCAGCGATTCGGCCCTTATATCCATCACCACCGCCATTAACATCGATTTTTTACCCCCATCTGATGCTAAAACATCCGAAAAACGCCGCAAAATAACCCACGCCTGCGTTTGCCTAGGCTTTATCTTACTACTTTGGGGATTTTACTACATGGGCAACCAAAATTTACTAGACACCTTGTTTAACATAGCATCGTACACCTACGGACCTTTGCTGGGCATCTTTACCTTTGGCTTGTTTACCCGCTATCAAATACACGATAAATGGGTGCCAATCATTGCCCTTATTGCCCCCATTTGTTGCTTACTTTTGCAATGGATAACGCACAATGCCCTGGGTTACGAATTGCTATTATTAAACGGATTCATTACCTTTGTAGGATTATTAGTCATTAAAAAATCATGAAAATACAATCTGCCACCTTTGTACAAAGTAGCCCCAGCATAAGCAAATGCCCCAGCACACACCTACCCGAGTTTGCTTTTATAGGAAGATCGAACGTAGGCAAATCGTCGCTTATTAACATGCTAACCGGGGTAAAAGGATTGGCCATGACCAGTTCTAAACCTGGTAAAACCTTGCTTATCAATTATTTTTTAATTAACGAGCAATGGCACCTAGTCGATTTACCTGGTTACGGTTATGCGCAAGTAGGCAAGAAAAAACGCGATACCTTAGAGGGTATGATAAAAAACTACATTGACAAACGCGAACAACTTACCAACCTATTTGTATTGATTGACAGCCGCCACGAACCCCAACGCATCGATACCGAATTTATCAATTGGTTGGGCGAAATTGGCGTACCATTTTCTATTGTCTTTACCAAAGTTGACAAATTATCTAAAACCGCTTGCCTACGCAACGTTGAAACCTATAAAAAGCACCTACTACAATCGTGGGAATCGTTGCCCCCTATGTTCATCACCTCGTCCGAGAACAAAACCGGCCGCGAAGAATTGCTCGCGTACATAGAGGAGATTCTTTCGTAATGGTGATTCGGTGAGGCGGTGAGGCGATTCAATCTGACGACATTTGGTGGAGGTCGGAAAAAGATTTATATGTGCAAAAACGTTAAGCAAAATGTGTTGTTTGAGCGAAGCGAGTTCACATTTTGTAGTTTTTGTATGTGTAATTATTCCATGTTTTTTCTCGTGACTCGGCATAGTCAAGTAAACTTGCCTCTGCGCTCGCTACTTGAAAAAATTCCGACCGGAAACCAAGTCGGAAGATGAAGCGCCGATACAAAAAATACACAAGTTTCATTTTTTTTATTTATCTTTGTGAATTAATCAGCATTTATTCACTAAATTTTAAATACTATGTTAGAAGCACAAAAAAAGATGAAGACATGGTTCTATGCTCTTCTATCGCTTCCAGCAACCGCTATGGGATTTGGCCTTTCGGTACAAATTGCAGCATTAAGCTGGATTCTTTCAACCAAGTATGGTCTTGACATTCACGAAATTGGTATTGTATGGGCGGCAGGTCCTATTGCCGGTATCATTGCACAACCCATTGTAGGTGCCGTTTCGGACAAACTTTGGTTTATGGGCGGTCGTCGTCGTCCTTGGGTTATTTTGGGTGGTATTTTAACTGGCATGATGTTATTGGCCCTTCCTAACCTAGAAATTGTCCAAAAAATGTTTGGTATGGGCGGAGCAGAAGGTTTGTTGGCCATTGCAGTAGCAGTTGCACTTACCTTAGACCTTGCTATTAACGTAAGTTTCAACCCTACCCGTTCGCTAGTAGCCGACTGTACCACCAAAGAACAACGTAGTTCTGGTTTTACCTGGATGCAAACCGTATCGGGCACCTTTGGTGTATTGGCTTACTTAATTTCGGTTATTTTGGGCAACGAAGTACTTATTTATGTAGGTGCTGTTATTGCCGTATTGTTTACCGTACTTCCTATTTTCTTTATTCAAGAACCTCGCGAACTAGCTAACGAAGAAGACGCAGCTGCTGTTAAGCAAGAAAAATCGTCTATCAAAGACATGATAGAAACTATTCTTCCACTAGCAGGTTTCCTAATTTATGGTATTTACTTTATCATCGACACCCTATTTGGTTTAGGTGTAGGTGGCAATATTTTTGGCCTAGACTACGTAGAAGTAGCTTGCGTTGCTATTCAAATTTTAGCCATTCTAGCTGTACTATTTAACGTTACTCGCAGCACCGAAAACAACAACCAATTCCAAAAAATCTTATTGGCTCACTCATTTACCTGGTGGGGCGTTCAAACCATGAACGTATACATGTTCTTCTATGTATCAAACATCATCAGTGGTATTTCTGCCGATTCATTTGCTTCGGTTAACTCGTGGGCTTTCTTGGTTCGTGACTTAATTGGTGCGCTTCTACCTGTATTGGTATTGAACGTTATTGCTAAAAAATCGGGCATGTCTAAAACCCACACCGGTTCTATCTTGCTTATGGCATTGGGTTATGCGCTTATCTACTTCTTTGGTTCAAACATTTACGTATTCTTTGCATCGTTGTGCTTGGTAGGTATTGGTTGGGCATCGTTGGTATCGCTTCCATTTGCTATTATGAGCGAACGCGTAGATCAAAGCAAAATGGGCTTGTACATGGGTATCTTCAACCTATCTGTAGTATTGCCACAATTGGTTGCATCGGGCAAAATGGGCGAGATTGTAAATGCAGCAGCAGACAAATCAATCATCTTTGCTATTTGCGCCGTATGCTTGGCTATCTCTGGTATTCTTTGGATTGCCGTAAAAGATAAAAAATAAGTCGCTACGCGACTAGTCACTTGTCACTTGTCACTTGTCGCTTGTGTATACTAAAAAAGCTTCGGAGAATCCGAAGCTTTTTTTAGTGTTTATAACTAATATCTGATTATTTAAAACCCCAAACGGAATAGTTTACTTGCGCCTCTACCCTGCTTTCTACATCGTTAGGTAATCGATAAAAGAAATCAATGCCCGTTACTTTTTCTACCGAATCGACACTACAAGCATAATTTTTCATTTTCTTTCGGCCCGACACATGGTCAAAAAGCAAACCCAAGGCTTCGTACCTGCCATTAACATTTACCAAAAACACCTTATAAAAACCATCGGGCACCACCACTTGATTATCGCCTATCGTACCCAACTTATTATCCTTTACAACCGGACCACAAACAATATACACACTGCCGTACTGATTGGCCCATTTGCGACCACAATCCTCAAAATCTTGCCAAATACCAGCATTTAGGTTGTGAATTTGCGGACAAATGTTGGTAAAATAAAACGACTCGCGCATGGCGGTTTCGCTCCATTTCATATCGGCAGCAGGCGCCATATGCCCCCTATCGTAACCCGATTTACGATAATCGCTATTTTCGGCCTGTTTACCCACTACCATGGGGTCGGGGTAAAAATGATCGGTACGAGGCAATTCGCCAGCCACCTCTTGCGCTGTTAACTCGTACGCCACCCAGTTAGGCAATTTCCAATCGCTGTTATACGATACGGTATAAGCCTCGTGCACAATTTCTTGCGATACTACCGAGGTTTGCAACTGTGGCAATTCTACTTGACTAGTTGGATAGGTAGAACGCTGACAACTATTGTGATACCAAGCGCCTCCTACCAGTAAAGCGGCCAACAATAGTTGGATCATCCATTTGTTTTTATTTATTTTTCTTTTCTTCTTCATACTACAAAAGTAAGTAAATTAGTTGATAACCTAGCACAATCTACTTAACAAAAAAAACGTTAACCTTTTTTGCTTTTGCGCTCGGTTTGTACTATCTTTGTACGTTAAAATAATATGCATGGCCTTATTTTCGTCAGAAAATCCACACTATAAATACAATCGTAAAACCCTAAAATACGAGCGTATTGACAACACCTTTAAGTACCACCTAATGCGCACGCTTAGGGTGGTTATTTTTGGTTCGGTTATTGGATTTGGGGTTTTTATAGCCCTTATTTTCTTAATTCCATCGCCTGCACAAAAAAGATTGGCCGAAGAAAATGACCGCATCAACAGCCAATACCAACTATTATCTAAACAACTAGACGAGGCCTTAGAAGTAATGAATTTAATTCAAGAACGCGACGACAATTTTTATCGCGTCATGCTACAAGCCGATTCTATCCCTGCCGCCCTGCGAACAGGCAATATTACCAACACTACCCGATACGACCAATGGGACAACCTTAGAACAGGCACCATCGTAAAGGAGACTTCGCAAAAGATGGATTTGTTAAATAGGATGCTATACACCCAATCGCGATCGTTCGACGAGTTGGTTAACCTATCTAAAGAACACGAAGACAGGCTATTACACATCCCCGCTATTCAACCGGTATCCAACAAAGACTTAAAACGTACCGCATCGGGTTACGGCCGCCGCATCGACCCTATCTACAAAACCATTCGTTTTCATAAGGGCATGGACTTTTCGGCCCCCATTGGCACTGACATCTTTGCCACAGCAAACGGCACCATCACCTCTATTGGCTGGAAACAAGGCTATGGCAACTGCATTGTAATAGACCACGGATACGATTACGTTACTTTATACGCACACATCCATAAATTTAAAAAAGGACTACGCCGTGGTAGTAAAGTATCGCGAGGCGATGTAATTGCGTACGTAGGCAATACCGGTAAATCAACAGGGCCTCACCTACACTACGAAGTTAGGTACAAAGGCGTGCACCAAAACCCACAAAACTATTACTTCTTGGATTTAACACCTGAAGAATACGACGAAATGATACGCATATCGTCTAACAGTTCGCAAACCTTTGACTAATTGCGTATGGAGAACCTAACCAAACAATATTACTCCATAGGCGAAGTAGCAGAAATGCTTGGCATTGCCCCCTCTAAACTGCGATTTTGGGAAAGTAAATTTGAGTTTTTACAACCCAAAACCAATAGTAAAGGCACCCGATTTTACTCGCAAGCCGATATTAAGCTAATACAACTTATTAGTTATTACGCAGAAGAAAAAGGCATGACGCTAGAGGGTGTAGCCGCACAAATTAAAAAAAACAAGCAAAAAGTTCAAGACGAATTTAATGTCATAGAAGAATTAGCACACCTACGCGATGAACTTTATGCTATTAGAGCCGAAATGAATAAACTTAAAGAATCATAACGATGGATAAAAGAAAAATTTCAAACATTTGTTTTATACTGGCCATTGTATTGTTTGCCGTTTCCATGATACAAGACTGGACAAAACAAGATTCCCCCACAACAGCACAACAAAACAACGTTAAAAACATCATTTTTATTATAGGCGATGGCATGGGTGCCGACCAAATGAACTTGGTAACTGCTCCTAACCATTTTGAACGTAGCCACAGCATTGGTTTTTCTAAAACCTATTCGGCCAGCAACCGTGTAACCGACTCGGCTGCCGGTGGAACCGCTTTGGCGTGTGGGGTTAAAACCAACAACGGGGTGTTGGGCATGAATGCCGACAGCGTACCCGTACAATCGATTATGCAAGAACTTCGCCAAAGCGGTTTAGCAACTGGCGAGGTAGCCAGTTGCCGCATTACCCATGCTACACCGGCAGCCTTTTATGCCCACCAAATAAACCGTGGCATGGATGCCGAAATTTTAAGCGACCTTTACAAATACGGTCCTGATGTGTTTGTAGCAGGCGGCAACAAACTATTGGTTGCCGATTCGCTTACACAAGCAGGGTATCAAGTTACCTACAGCTTAGACAGCATGGCCGCTATCGCTAGCGGAAAGGTTGCTTGCATCTTGGCCGAAGAAGACATGCCTACTGCTCCATTCCGCGGCGATACCATTCGTAAAGGCGTAGAACAAACCATTCGCTTACTAGAAAAGGACGAAGACGGATTTTTCTTATTTATTGAAGGTTCGCAAATTGACTGGGCTGGCCACGGCAACGAGGGCGAACGCCTACGCGCCGAAATGCAAGACATTAACCGCGTAATTGGCTACTGCATGGATTATGCCGATGCCCACCCTGGCACGTTGGTATTTATCACCGCCGACCACGAAACAGGCGGTTTAAGCCTACCTGGCGAAGAAATGAGCACCGTATTTACCACTGGCCAACATAGCGGCGTTATGGTACCATTCTATGCCTACGGCACGGGCGCCGAGCAGCTTAAAGGCGTTCACGAAAATACCGATTTTAAAGCCCTATTACTGTCGCTTGTTAATCGTTGAAGCAAAAAAAAATAAAAAAATCTCCTTTCTCCTTTTTCAATTATCATTTTTTTATTAATTTTGCACCCGATTTAGCGCAATCGCTGGCAAGACATAGAGCGACTTGTTATGTTGCGTTAGTATTAACCCAATATTTAAACACAATGGATTTATTAAAAATTGCTGAAGCAGCATTTGCCAGCGGTAAAGAAATGCCCGCATTCAAAAGCGGCGACACTGTTACTGTATCGTACAAAATTATCGAAGGTAACAAAGAACGTATTCAACAATACCGTGGCGTAGTTATCAAAATTGCCGGTCATGGCAACAAAAAACGTTTCACCGTACGTAAAATTTCTGAAAACGTTGGTGTAGAAAGAATTTTCCCCTTCGACTCTCCATTCATCGAGAAAGTAGAAGTTAACAAAATTGGTCGCGTTCGTCGTGCTAAATTGTACTACTTGTGTGCACTTACTGGTAAAAAAGCTCGTATTAAAGAACAAAAAGCGAAATAAGAGCCGCTTACCTAACCCACTTAAAAAGAGGAAATCTTTCGATTTTCTCTTTTTTTATGCCCATATATTTTCACAAGACGCAATTTATTGCTATATTTGTAAAAATTTTACATCAGTGTATAAGTGATTAACACGGGTTTCTTACAACAGTTAGAGCTGAAAGTAAACGAGCTATTGCAACACAACAAGAAGCAACAGGCTACTATTCAGCAATTAAATACAGAAATTGAAGTAATGAAACGACAGTTGCAAGAAGCCCATGTTGACCTTGTAGAATTGCAAAAAAAGTACGACAACTTACTCATAGCTCAAACCATTGTTAAAGCCGAAAATGGCGATATAAAACGAGCCAAAGCCAAGTTGACAAAATTATTAGACACCATAGATCGTTGTATCGGAAAGTTAAGCGTTTAGGTTAGTATGGAAAAAGAGTCAGTCAACCCCAAATTACAACACCTAAGGGGGAGCATACAAGACGCACTCACCATCAATTTGCACATTTTGGGTCAAACCATGAACCTAACCATAGAACGCAGTGAGGAAGAATTATACCGTAAAGCAGAGCGTCTTATCAACTTACGTTACAACATGTATGCTAGCCTGTATGCCGAATCGCGCGACAACAACCGATTTGCAGCCATGACCCTACTAGACATTGCACTCATGGCCCAAAAAGCAGAATTTATACAATCGGATGTTATTACTAAATTAGCAGAATTAGGCAACAAGATAGCATCAGATTTAGAGGAATAATTATTCATATTACCCTAGTACCTAACTGCAATTTTTAAAGGAAGCTTTACACTACCTTTAAAAATTGCTTTTTTTATTACATTATATATTTACTTATAAATTCAGTACTATGAACATATTATTCTATGTATTAGCATCCTTAGCAGGCGCAGTGATTGCCATTGTGCTGTTGTTGCTATCGCAACACCTGCGTGGGAAAAGCATGATTCAGACGGCAAAAGCCGAAGGCGAGGCGATTAAAAAGGCAAAACTAGTTGAAGTAAAAGAAAAATACCTACAACTAAAAACCGAATTTGAAAAGCAATCTACCGCTCGTAACGCTAAATTGCAATCGCTAGAAGCCAAATTGAACCAACGCGAAAAACAACTGCAAGGTCAAGAAGACTTCTTGGTAAAAAAAGAAACCGAATTAGACCAATTACGCAGCAACTACGAAAGCCAAAAAGACATCGTAGAAAAGAAAGAACAAGAACTAGATCGCTTGCATCATCAAGCTATCGAAAAACTAGAAACCATTGCTGGTTTATCGGCAGAAGAGGCTAAAAACCAAATGATTGAATCGTTGAAAGACGAAGCCAAAACAGCGGCTATGTCGTACGTAAACGAGATTATGGAAGAAGCCCGCATGAACGCCAACAAAGAGGCTAAAAAAATTGTTATCAACTCTATTCAACGCGTGGCTAGCGAAGCGGCTATCGAAAATGCCGTTACTGTATTCCACATTGAATCGGACGAAATGAAAGGCCGTATTATTGGCCGCGAAGGACGTAACATCCGTGCACTAGAAGCCGCAACTGGCGTAGAAATTGTAGTAGACGACACCCCAGAAGCCATTGTGCTATCAGCATTCGACCCTGTACGTCGCGAAATTGCCCGTTTGTCGCTACACCAATTGGTTCAAGACGGCCGTATCCACCCTGCTCGTATCGAAGAGGTAGTGGCCAAAGTAACCAAACAAATTGAAGAAGAAATTGTAGAAATTGGTAAACGTACCACCATCGATTTGGGTATTCACGGTTTACACCCCGAATTGGTACGTTTAATTGGTAAAATGAAATACCGCTCGTCGTACGGCCAAAACCTATTGCAACACGCTCGCGAAACCGCCAATTTGTGTGCTGTTATGGCATCGGAATTGGGCTTGAATCCTAAAAAAGCACGCCGCGCTGGTTTGTTGCACGATATAGGCAAGGTTGCCGACGAAGAACCCGAACTACCACACGCATTGTTGGGTATGAAAATTGCGCAACGTTGTGGCGAAAAACCCGATATTTGCAATGCCATTGGTTCGCACCACGAAGAAACCGAAATGCAATCGCTTATTGCCCCTATTGTGCAAGCGTGCGATGCTATTTCTGGTGCTCGTCCAGGTGCACGTCGCGAAATTGTAGAAGCCTACATTAAACGCTTAAACGACCTAGAAAACTTGGCCATGAGTTTCCCAGGCGTACAAAAAACCTTTGCTATTCAGGCAGGTCGCGAATTACGCGTTATTGTAGGTGCCGATAAGATTAGCGACAAAGATACCGAACTATTATCGGGCAAAATTGCACAAAAAATCCAAGACGAAATGACCTATCCCGGACAGGTTAAAATTACCGTTATCCGCGAAGTTCGTTCCGTTGCGGTTGCAAAATAAGTCGCTATGGCGACGACTAATCGGCTAATCGACTAATCGGCCAATCGAAAAAGTCGATTCACCGATTCACCGATTCACCAACGTTTTGCTCATGCAAAACGTTTTACTGGGGCTGACATGGCTTTGACAGCGAGATGAACTGGTATGTAAGCATGCAGAGCGTTGTAAGGGGGCTCTATAATCTGAACTTTCAAACTATAACTGGCAATAACAATTATGCTCTTGCTGCTTAATCGAATAATAGTAGATTAGCTTTATCTTGGCACAAGGTGCTAAGACAAGACATCTCCCAAACGCCGTTGTTTCGAGGCTGTTTGACACGGAGGTGCGGATAAATCGAAACTGGTTTGCCTTGGCTTCGCAGGGCAAATAAGATTTTAGAAGATAAGCCGATTGGTTGGTGGCCTTGGTCTTGCCGTCGGACGAAAATCAAAGGCAAGGATAAGCATGTAGAAAGCGTATTATTTCCTCGTTTGGACGAGGGTTCAATTCCCTCCAGCTCCACAAAAAAGGAGATGACATTTGTCATCTCCTTTTTTTGTTGGTTATCCGTTTGTGCATGGTACAGGCCTTGCGCTGCGCTTCGCTCGCTTAAGACCTGCCTATTATCAAGATTAACCCGCTACGCGGGTATTTTCCGGTCCATACGTTTGCTTTGCTCCTACCTGCATATTTTACCTGCGTAGCAGGTAACACCTATTTGTAGGCAGGTGTTGCGAAGCAACGCCTGTATTAGAAACACACCCCCTCCCCCACACGCCCGTAGGGTGTGGAACAAATTTTTGTAACAAAAAAGAAACATTTTAGATGCCAAACAAGGCAAAGTGTATTAGGTATTTTATCTTTCTAAATGAATTGATTTTAGGGTCATAATTTTTGGTTAATTTTGCAAGAATTTTGAATCTAAACAAATACCAAAACATAAAGTTTACACCATGAAGAAACTTTTCTTTGCGTTAATTACTTCATTTTTATTTGTTGCAACATCGTGGGGGCAATGTGAAAAGACATTGCAAGATAAAGAATTTACACTAGGAATTGGAAAAAGCAAAACATATGAAATAACTGAAAATGGTTACAACTATGTTTCGCTATTTATTCTAAAAACTGGCATTTTGAATTCAGCGATAGGTTCTATATATGTGGAGCTGTATGGTGAGAATCAAGAAAGCATTGGTACAAGAGAAATAAAAGTATCTGAACTTAAACAAAAAGAATATACAGAAACCCCTTTTGAAATTTTTTCTAATAACAATGCATTTATAAAAAAAGTAATTGTAAATTTTCCAGTGGGAGGTTCATATGAAAGAAAATTCAAACAACTAATAGCAAAAAAAAATCCTGTTATTAATATAATCCCTACCGCTCCTATCAACTTTGTAAACGGAGCAGGTACACATACTATAAACATAGAGTACTCTGCATTAACAAGCAATTTAACTGCAAGGTTAGAGAAGCAAGATGGTGTCATTTCACTTGGAGTTCCAACAGGTACTTCTATTAATTCTGTGAACATTGCTAGTGCAGGCTGTTCATATGGAACTGTACCTTTAACCATTTCATATAACCCAACAAACTGCAAGGATTATACCAATAAGATTATATTTAGTAATGGTACTACAATTGAAATCAAAGGTACTTACGAACGTAGTTTTACAATAGATACTGAAGATATTAAGTTTCCTACAGTAGAATTAGGTGGAACTGCTGCAAGGATAGATAGAAATGTATCTTATTCTTACAATCTTGAAAATATAACTGCTACATTTGAAAATGCTGATACTCCTTTCTCACTTAGTTCAGAAATTTTAGCAGAAGCTTGTGCTAAAAGCAGTAAAACTCTTGCAATATCATTTAATCCTCAAAAAGTTGGACCATACACCAATGTTATTAAACTATCAAATGGTAGTTCTATAAACATCAGTGGTGAATGTTCAAAAAAGATTGACACTAAACTAGAAGTATTAAAAGAGTCATATACTTCTGTGAGTTTAGGTTGGACAAAAGTAGATGACGCTACAGCATATCGTGTAATAGAAAACACAACAGGTGTTTCTTATATAGTAGAAGGAAATGTAACATCATATAACTTTAGAGGATTACATCCTAATACCTCTTATAGTTTCACATTGTATGCTTTATTTGATGGTGTTGCATCATTGAATTCATCTAACATTGTTACAGCAAAGACATTAAAGACTGATGCACCAATACAAGACTGTACTGTATATGAGAATGCTGGGGAGAAAAGTTTAATGGCTAGTACAGATGAGGAAATCATATATGATTTTAAAAAAGGCAATTCAGAATCTTTAGCATATACAAAGAGAGTAGAATTTGAAGCTAGAATGAGAGATGCGACTGTTCTAGGTGTTACTTATCCAGCTACGGTGAGTCTAGGTGAAGATATGATGCTTTATATTAAATTAGAGGGGGAAAGTGAGTTTAAGAAATTTGGTTGGAATGCCCATAATGCAGGTATAACAGAGAGTTATAAGAAATTCACTGTTGAAGTTCCATATAACACAGTAGCTATTAGATTCTTCACAGGTACTTTTAATGGTGGATGTTTGCGTGATGTAAGGAATCTGAAAGTATATAAAGATAGAATATTAGAAGCATATTTAGACGAAAATTTAAAAACAAAAGCTGAAGAATTGGATTTTGGAATAGTAGAACCAAATGCTTCTGTTTCTAAAACACTTTACGTAAAATTTGTTCATGCAGTTTTAGCATCTGATGTAACATACGATAATGGAATGCGTGTAGTTGTAGAAGATGGATTGGGTCATTATAAAGTAGAATATGACCAAAAGAATCCTTGTGCAGAAGGCTCACAAGCTGTAAAAGTTACTTTCACTCCTACAAACTGTACAACAGATTATAATGCAACGTTAACCTTATTAAATGGTGAAACAGTAGAGGTTAAATTAACTGGCACACTAAAAAGAAACGCTGGTATAGTAAATAAAATTACCTGGACGGGGGCAGAAGACACCAACTGGGATAATCGCGATAACTGGACAAAAGAAAATGGCAGCGTATTATCTGCTGCAGATGTTTTATCGGAAGATTTATTGGTTGTAATTCCTGCAGAAAAAGAAAGATACCCCGTAATACCCGATGTGCACGATGACACACATTTTAAAACCAACCGTGACAAAGATTGTGCTTGTAGCCAAGTTAACGCTGGTGATAATGCATCGGCTAAGACTACCAAAATTGCTCACAAAATTGTATTGGAGCAAGGTGCTAGCATTGTGGGTGTAGAAACCTTATACAACCCAAGCACAGGCGTACGTCGTTACCACGAGGTAGAAAATCAGTTTGATGCCCGTCGCCAAGATTGGTTATTGGTAGGTACCGTGGTTAAGCCATGGGACGAGAGTGGCAATGGCGAGGTTCGCAACATTTTATCTGAGGATTACTTTTTGGGCCATTTCCCACAGGTTTATATGCACGAGGCAGTTATTGACCAAGAAAATCATGTTACTTGGCAACAATCGTTTACAGACTTAAACAAAGAGGTACCTAAAAACAAAGCCTTTGCCATTTACCTAGCCAACGAATATGGGGCATATTATTTCCCTGCAGAAACCTTCGACTACTATAACGGCACCTCGTATGCTGCTACGCTAGCCCATCCACATAGATACACCTTTACAGGTCATTTCTACAATGAATCGTCTGTTATTACATACGATAACTTAACGCCTAACCAACCCGTTTTGTTATGCAACACGTATCCTGCAGCCATTGATGCCTATGCACTAAACAATGCCGTTAAAGGCACCATTGAATATTACGATTACACCAACAGCAAATCATTTACAGATGCCAACAAAGAAGGGGCTGTTATTTTGCCTCAAAATGGTTTTGTATTTACACCTGGCGATGGCGTAACCAGCCTTACTATTGGTGCAGAATACATGCTAACAGGTGGCACAACAAGTAGAAGCACCATTGCCACCCCTACTAGTTGCCGCATAAAAGCCAACAATGCTGCCCAAGCTGTAAGTAGCGAAATTAGCATTCAATACGACCAAGAAAAAGAAGATGTGGCCGATTTCAGCATAGATGCTCCAAAACTATTTGCCAAAGAAACATACGGGCTACCCGATGTTTATGTAAGACGCCATGATGCTAATTGGGCAGATATTACCATTCCAGACATGACAGAGCCTATTCCATTGGGGGTTACCATCAATGGTTCAGATCAGACCTTTACCCTAGAGATGACCCAAAATAACATGCCCTACACGTTTGTGTTAGAAGACAGAACTACCTCTACCATGTACAATTTGTCTAACGGCGAAGTTTGCACGGTAAGTGGGCTTAAAAATGGCGATTACAAGGGTCGTTTCTACTTGCATGCTACTCCAATTCAAACAGAAGAGGACAACGAGCTAACTAATATTGACGAAGAACTAGCCCAAAACAACAACATAGACATCTTTGTTCAAGAAGGTACCGTTATTGTATCGGCCACACAAGAAGCAAAGTTACAAAGCATTGTAGTGTCTGACATGGTAGGACGTAGCACCACCTACACGGTTAACGATCAATACGCTGAAATTAGCTTGCCTAAAAGCAAAGGTATCTACATTATCAACGTAGTGGGTGAAGCAGGTATCGCCACAAAAAAAGTAAGATTGTAAGAAATAAGATGATGACACAAAAAGAGCGACTAAAAATTTAGTCGCTCTTTTTGTGTGGACCTCAAGGACACATAAAATTATTTTAAAGGTATAGTTCAAGGCTTGCGAAGCCCGAAAAACCGGAGTTTACTAACGTAAATGAGGATTTAGAGGGCAAGCGTAACGCAGAAATCTACCTCTAAAATAATTTTAGATTTATTCCCAAAGTTTGTTAGGATACACACCCTTAGCAATTAGCGCATTTAATTGCAAAAGTACATTGGGTTTATCGTCTGCATAAGTTACTCCAAACCATTTAGAAGTGGTATTAAGCACCTTAACGGTAGCTTTTCCATTATTAATTAGGTAATCTACCATGGTAGGAATGTAGAATTCTGCTTTAAGGCTCTTTTCGTTTTCTTTTAGGAATTCTTTAAAGAATTCGTATGAGTACTCAAAATAGTCGGGTGTAAAGCCCCACATGTTCATAGAAACTGGGGTATCGGGTGCAATTTCTTTTTCGGTACCATCGTCGTTGTGGTTTACAATGCTACCGTTAATGGCTTCTATTTTGGTATGTTCTTCTATAGAGACCAAATTGCCTGCTTCGTTGCTTTGGCATACACCGCGCGACACCGTACCACTTTCTGACAAGGTATTTTTAACGGGGAAACCCACCATGCAATACTCGCCTTTTTTGCCTGTCATGGCCGTCAATTGGTCTGCCAATACTTTAAACGATTCGTATCCGTAAAAATCGTCACCGTTAATAACAGCAAAAGGCTCTTTTACAACGTCTTTTCCCATTAAAATAGCGTGATTGGTACCCCATGGTTTAACACGCTCTGGATTAGGAGTATAGCCTTCTGGCAAAGCGGTAATATCTTGGTATACAACCTCAACGGGAATTTTACTTTCAAACTTTGAGATTACGATGTCTTTAAAATCTTGGGCAAAATCGCGGCGAATTACAAATACCACTTTGCCAAATCCGGCACGAATGGCATCAAAAATAGAATAATCGATAATGGTTTCGCCATTTGGACCTAGTCCGTCCATTTGTTTAAGACCTCCGTAGCGGCTTCCCATACCTGCCGCCATTACATACAATGTTGGTTTCATAATTATTGGTGATTTGGTTATTCGGTTATTTGGTGAGTCGAGTTCGTTTCATCAAAAAACTCTCCTTTCTCCTTTCTCAACTCTCCTTTATTTAATGTTTCCTTTTATAAAGTTAAGTATACGGGTTAGCAAGTGTGGTTGTAAAAGCGATGCGGTAAAGCTTTCGTCGCGATTGGGGTACAATTGCATTTCGAATTGTACGTTGTGGTTTACCAATTCTTCTACCAACTTATTGGTATTATCGATTGGATTATCGCCATCGTTCATGGCATGCACTAGCAACAACTTGCCTTTAATATTTTTGACATTGCCCACAGCTTGGTTGGTTTTGTAACCACCGGTTACCCCCTCTTTGTTCATGTAGCGTGTTACGCGTATGGGGTTATAGTTTAGCAAATCGGTTACGGGCGAAATACAAATGCCACCTACAAAGGGCGAATCAGGCTGCATCATGGCAGCAAACACTACCCCACTGGCCAATCGATTACCCATGATAAATAGGTTTTTGCCGTCTGAAATGCCATCTTTTATAAGGGTTTTGGCAGCGACTATATAATCTAGCGCTGGCACCTTAAAGATATTGCCATAAATGGCTTTGCGGTAATCTTTACCATAACCTAAGTTGCCGTGTGCCGCTACTGTAGCCACCACATACCCTTGCTCTGCCAATTTGTACGATACATCTTGTTTCCATTGGTTTTGGGCATCGGTTACATCAAAAATAACAGGGGCATTTTTTACGCCTGGCTTGCGTAAAATCCAACCAGAAAGTCCATTTGCAAAGTTATATTCTTCTTTTTGAATACCCAAATTAATGGTGTCCTGATAAAGTTGCCGCAAGTCGTTGCCTTTGTTATCGCATACAGTATATACAAAAGGCTGTTGAATACTGCTATACGTACGTACAAAATAGCTGTAATTAGCAGAGAAAGAGGCATCGTTGGTGCCATCCTGTGTAGCCAATGCACGTTTTTTGCCATCGTATAAGCCAATGGCATATACCCCTCTGTTTAATGGACCATTTTCTGTAGATTGGTAGTAAACCAATTTATTTTTGGCATCGTACCCGTAAATTTTGGTTACATCAAAATTGCCTTTGCCTATTTGATGTTTTAAAATACCGGCTTGAGTATACACGTAGGCATGTATATAACCATCCTTGTCGCTCAAAATAGCAAAGTTATCGTTTTCTGGAAAGAATAAAATGGTAGATGCAATATCGGGCGATATAAATCGGTTATCGGTATAGGTATAAACGCGTTTGGCAATCAAGGTTTCGGCATTTACCATGGCTACGCTTAATTTTTTTTGCACTTCGTCAAGGTACATCACGGCAAACAAATTGTTTTTGTAACTCCATTTAATTTGGGTGATGTGCACTTTTTCGCCTTCGGGCAACTGGATGGGTTTGTTCCATTTGTACTGAACATGGTACATGTACACCTTATTATTTTTAGTGTACACAAAGCATTTGCTATCGTTAGACCATGCCATTTGGTGGGTTTTGCCAAATGCATTGGCAGATTCTACCGACAAAACACCATTATGCGTGGTAGTACTGCCATCGGTAGTTAGTTGCACCTCGGTATCGTATAACAGCCTCTTAATAAACAAGTTATTATCGCGTTCAAATGCAATCATACTGCCATCAGGACTAAAGATTGGCATATTTTGTTTGCCTTTTACCGACAATTTGTCACATCGGTTGTTGGCAAATTGGTATACCATGTAATTTTTATCGGACGCACGTAGCAAAACGCGTTTGTAATCAGGACTAAAACGAAATGCCTCTACTTTTTTTAAAGGTACATTACGCATTTTAGCGAACACCACTAGGGTGTCTTCTTTGCCAGTTTTGTAATCGCCACTCAATAAAATGGTTTTATCGTCCGATAATCGGGCATAATTTTTACCATCTTGCAACGATACTAACACAGGCGCATTGGCATAAGTTCCTAAACAACATGCCATTAGCACTAAAAATAAACCTAGCTTTTTCATAACTATAGTATAAAAGGTTTCTGCATTCAAAAGTAGTACAAAGGCGTGTTACCGCAAAATTATTTTGCCAAATTTATAAGTCGATGACATATTTTTGACACTTTGTCAGTTTTTAAAGGGCGATTGGCTTTGGCACGGAATTTGTAATAAGATAGTCGCTAGTCGCTCGTTGCTCGTTGCTAGTATATTTATTACAAGCGACAAGAGACAAAAGACAAAAGACAAATAACAATTAAAAAATAAAAATTATGGGAAAAATTATTGGTATTGACTTAGGAACAACTAACTCTTGTGTTGCCGTAATGGAAGGCAACGATCCTATTGTTATTGCAAACAGCGAAGGTAAACGCACTACTCCATCAATTGTTGCATTTATTGATGGTGGCGAGCGCAAAGTAGGCGACCCTGCTAAACGTCAGGCTATTACTAACCCTAAAAAAACGATTTTCTCTATTAAACGTTTTATGGGCGAAACCTACGACCAAACCATGAAAGAAACACAACGTGTTCCTTATCAAGTAGATCGTGGCGACAACAACACTCCTCGTGTTAACATCGATGGCAGATTGTACACGCCACAAGAAATTTCGGCTATTATTTTGCAAAAAATGAAAAAAACTGCCGAAGATTATTTGGGTACCGAAGTAACAGAAGCCGTTATTACTGTTCCTGCTTACTTTAGCGACGCACAACGTCAAGCAACCAAAGAAGCTGGCGAAATTGCAGGTTTAACTGTTAAACGTATTGTAAACGAACCTACTGCTGCTGCTTTGGCTTACGGTTTGGACAAAACCCAAAAAGACATGAAAATTGCCGTGTTTGACTTGGGTGGTGGTACCTTCGATATCTCTATTTTGGAATTGGGCGATGGCGTATTTGAAGTAAAATCGACCAACGGTGACACTCACCTAGGTGGTGACGACTTTGACCACGTTATTATTGACTGGTTGGCAGACGAATTTAAAGCTGCAGAAGGTGTTGACTTGCGTCAAGATCCTATGGCACTTCAACGTTTAAAAGAAGCTGCCGAAAAAGCTAAAATTGAACTTTCTAGCTCTACCAGCACCGAAATTAACTTGCCTTACATTGCGCCAGTTAACGGTGTGCCTAAACACTTGCAAATGAACCTTACTCGTGCTAAATTTGAACAATTGGCCGACCGTTTGATTCAAGCTACCGTTGCTCCTTGCCAAAAAGCACTTTCTGACGCAGGTTTGAGCAAATCAGACATTGACGAAGTTATCTTAGTAGGTGGTTCTTCTCGTATCCCTGCTATTCAAGCAAAAGTAGAAGAAATCTTTGGCAAAGCTCCTTCTAAAGGTGTTAACCCCGACGAAGTGGTAGCCGTAGGTGCTGCTATTCAAGGTGGTGTATTAACCGGCGAAGTAAAAGACGTGTTGTTGCTTGACGTTACTCCTCTATCGTTGGGTATTGAAACCATGGGCGGTGTAATGACCAAACTAATTGATGCTAACACCACCATTCCTACTCGCAAATCGGAAGTATTCTCTACTGCTAGCGACAACCAACCTTCTGTACAAATTAACGTATTGCAAGGTGAACGTCCTATGGCACGCGACAACAAACAAATTGGTATGTTCCATTTAGATGGCATTCCAGCTGCTCCACGTGGTGTACCTCAAATTGAAGTGACCTTTGACATTGACGCTAATGGTATCTTAAACGTATCGGCTAAAGACAAAGCTACAGGCAAAGAACAAAACATTCGTATTGAAGCATCGTCTGGCCTAAGCGACGACGAAATCAAACGCATGAAAGCCGAAGCTGAAGCTAACGCAGAAGCCGACAAAAAAGAAAAAGAACGCATCGATAAACTAAACCAAGCTGACGGTATGATTTTCCAAACCGAAAAACAACTAAAAGAGCTTGGCGATAAGATTCCAGCCGACAAAAAAGCGCCTATCGAAGCGGCTCTTGGCAAACTAAAAGAAGCGCACAAATCGCAAAACTTAGACGCTATTGATGCTGCCATGAAAGAACTAAACGATGCTTTCCACGCTGCTAGCCAAGACATGTACAACGCTGCTAACGCTGCTCAAGGCGGTGCTCAAGCCGATCCTAACTGCGGTGCAGGCGGTTGCGGAGCCCAAGGCGGTGCTCAAAACGCTGGCGACAACGTACAAGACGCCGACTTTGAGGAGGTTAAGTAAAGTCTAATTTATCTAGGAAAAATAGCGTGTAACTTTTAAGTTGCACGCTATTTTTTTATGTCTTCATAAAATTATGTGTAATTATACAATATGTTGTAATATAGGAAGATAATATACTCAAGTAAAATGAATATGACAGCAACTAGTATCTGTTTTAGTATCTTAGGAAATGTAAGTTTTATCCAATCTTATTATTATGAAATAATTTATCATTATCTTTGTGCTTATTGGTCTAAAATTTATTTATATCTTTCTTTATAAAAAAATAAACTAAATATGTTAGGAAATATAGATATACTAATAAATGAACTTTGTAAACTACCAAAGGAAATTGAATGGGTAGAATTTAAGCATAACAACTGTGAACCTACAATGGTAGGTGAGGATATAAGTGCTCTTTCTAATAGTGCAACACTGAATGATCGTGATTATGCCTATATGATATGGGGAGTGGATGATAAAAGTCATGAAATCGTTGGTACTAAAGTACGTCTTCAACTTGCAAAGAAAGGCGAACAAGAATTAGAAAATTGGCTTCGTTATCTTCTTTCCAAAAATGCTGATTTTGAATTCTATGAAACAGAAATAGATGGCAAACACGTTGAGTTGATTAGAATTCATAAGGCACTTAATGAACCAGTTGCATTTCAGAAGGTAGACTATATCCGTAGTGGAAGTTACACAAAGAAATTACATGAATTTCCGGTATTCCGTGCTCAGTTATGGGATAAGTTGCGTAATGCCCAGTTCGAGGATGTTCGCGTAAAGACAGACCAAAGGTATGAGGATGTTATCAGATTACTTCAAGTTGATGCCTACTTTACCTTACTAAAAATACCCCAACCAGTTGAAAAAGATTCTGTAGTACATTACCTTGTTGAGGACGGAATTATTTACAAGCAAGATAATGGTTTATATTCGATAACAAACTTAGGAGCAATACTGTTTGCAAAGAATCTAAATGAATTTGCTAGATTAGGACGCAAGGCAATGCGTGTAGTCCAATACATGGGTATCAATAGATTGCTAATTCAAAAAGAGGAGCCATTTAATCAAGGTTATGCAGTTTGTTTTGAGAATATTGTACGTTATGTTAATGCGTTATTGCCAAGCAATGAAGATGTAAACTCGGTTCAATTGTTGACAACAAGCAAATTTCCCCTACCGTCCGTAAGAGAAGCGATTGCAAACAGTCTTATCCATCAAGACTTTTATATAACAGGCGCAGCTCCAGTAGTAGAGATATTTGATAATCGTATAGAGGTGACAAATCCAGGAACACCATTAGTAGATGTGTTTCGTATTATTGATAACCCTCCGAAGTCAAGAAATGAAAAACTAGCTTCTCTCATGCGTAGATTGAAGATGTGTGAAGAACTTGGCCGTGGTTGGGATAGAATGGTATTGACATGCGAGGCTCAATTCCTTCCAGCTCCCCGCATTGAAGTATTTCAGGATAGTACAAAAGTTACTTTATTTTCTGAAATGGAGTTTGGTAATATTCAGATGGAAGACAAGCTCTGGTCATGTTATCTTCATGCTTGCTTAATGTATATACAAGGTGATGCTCTGACTAATAAGTCATTGAGAACTAGGTTCAATGTAAAAGAGACGACCGCAGGCAGTATATCTAGATTGATAAAAGAATCTGTGTCTAGGTTGCAAATAAAGGCACTAGATCCTGAGACTGCAAAACGTTATATGAGATATATACCAGTGTGGGCATAATTTAATTTGCTGGTAATTTGCAGCGTTGGACTTTAAATTTGAGGCATTCTGCTTATAATGCTGATATCCAATGAAATAGATATTTTATTTTAATTTGCTGGTAATTTGCTCAAGAAATATATTATGTATGCCAATATAATATATTAAACAATTCTTCAAATTTTATAATAACTTAAAAATTAACTTATATGGATGTTTCACCTTTAAATCAAAACATTGATACGTTGTTTTCAAATACAACATATTATATTGACTTTTATCAAAGACAATATAAATGGGATTCTGTCCCTGTTATTCGTCTTCTCGATGATGTTTTTTATAAATTCACAGAAGAGCATAAACGATTTGCACAAAGTTCGATTTCAAGTGATCAAATAATTACAAAGTACTCGTGGTACTACATGAATACATATGTTACTAACCTTGATGAGGAATCAAATAGATTGTACATTGTTGATGGTCAACAACGACTAACTACTTTGACTTTGATTTTGATAAAGTTGTACCATCAAGCTGATTCTTTTCAATCAGACTTAAAAGATTGGATTGCAGACAAGATTGTTGGTCGTTCTGGTTATAAAAAAACATTTTGGCTTAATCATGAGATTCATGAGCCAACATTAAAGGCTTTGTTTGATGGTGCTGAAGACATTCCCACGGACACAGGAATAACTGCATCAAACTTGGACAAAAATTATGCTGTTATATCAAAACGTTTAGATAACGAGTTGAAAGACAAGAATATTTTCGAAAGATTTGTGTTTTACTTTATGTATCGCTTGGTTATTATCAATCTTAAAGTGGAACAAACAGATGTACCAATGGTTTTTGAGGTTATTAATGATAGAGGTGTTCGGCTTAAACCATATGAAATATTAAAAGGAAAATTGTTAGGGCAAATTGACAAAGAAGAATTGAATACTTTGAATTTTAATGAGTTATGGGATAGCCGTGTAAATGCAATCAATGCGAACAATCCTGACCAAATAGACAATTTTTTCATATATCTTCTTAAAGCAAAATTTGCGAATACCATAGGTGAGAGCAGAAAATTTGATAAAGAGTATCACAGAGCATTATTTGCGGAAACAAATTTAAATCTTGACCACAATCCCAACAATGTAAAAAAATTTCTGCAAAATGACTTTTCGTATTATACTGACCTCTTTATTAAACTACAGGGCTATTCGGCAACTTATAATAAAGACTTTCGCTATACTTATTACAATTCTCTTACTGATAGAGGACAACAGTTCTTACTGATACTTTCTGCGTGTAGAGTTCATGATAATCAAGAACAGGAGAAAATTAAGGCTGTTTCCTATCAGATAGACCGTCTGTTTTGTTTGCTTCAATTGCAAAGAGCTTATGACAGTAACAAGTTTAATGAGATGATGTACAAAATCAGTGAACGGATTAGAGAGAAAGATGTATCCGAAATAAAAAATGTATTTAACAGCTCGCTAATTGAAATACTTCAAGACAAATATAGCAATTCCGATTTATGTTCTACTTTCAGCTATGGCTACTTTAAGGAAACAGGAATTGATTTGGACAAAAGATTTAAAAGATATTTCTTCGCTCGCATAGAAGAGTTCATTGCTGATAACACAAAAATGGATATGCGTCATAACTTGTATAATTTAGTAGTAAATACAGGAAGTACAAATGGTTTTCATATCGAACACATACTTGCCGAAAATGAAGAGAACTATGCGCTATTCGAAAATGATGAAGAAAGATTCAGAAGTGAACGCAATAGACTTGGTGGTTTACTGCTATTAAAAGGGAAAGATAATATTTCTAGCAACAACGAAACATATTCTGATAAATTGATTTCTTATGCTAACACTCTGTATTGGAATGAAACTTTGAGAGCTGATAGTTATAAGTCACATCTTGATTTTACTAACTGGATAAATGCTTCAAAATTAAACTTCAGACCGATGGATAAATTCGGTCCTGATGAACTTGAAGAAAGACAGAAACTCTTATTTGAAATAGTAAAATGTATTTGGAATAGTTGATTACTATTACTTTTAGTTTGTGCATAATCTTTCATAGCATAAAATCCAATAAAGTTGATATTACCAATTCGTCATCAATGAAGAATTGAATCTTTATATTTTTCAGGTTGTGAATATATTTTGTCAGTAGTTTGTTTACGAAATTTAATTTGCTGGTAATTTGCTAGCAAGAATATAAAATCTGATATTATTTTATAACATATTGATTGTCAATAGAGTTGTAATGTAATTTAATTTGCTGGTAATTTGCTCAAGAAAAAAATAAGTTGGCTAAAGAATGTTAGCCAACTTATTTTGTATATAAGACTTCTCTATTTCTTCAAGAAGCAGGTTTTTAGCACGATGCTGCTGCCGTCTATTTTGCAATCTACTTCTTCGGGGTTGTCGGTTAGGCGGATGCTTTTTACTTTGGTGCCACGTTTGATTACCATGGACGAACCTTTTACTTTAAGATCTTTGATTACAGTTACGGAATCGCCATCTAACAATTCTACACCGTTGCTATCTTTGGCAATATCGGCACTTTCTGCAGCGACAATATCTTCTTCGTTAAACTCGTGACCACAGTCGGGGCACACATAAAGCGAACCGTCAAAGTAAACATACTCTCCGTTGCATTTAGGGCATTTTGTAATTTCTGTCATAATTTAGATTTTATCAATCGTTATTTTGTTACAAATTTAGATAAAATCTTTCTAACCATCAAAATCATTCTACCAAACTACCATATCCCCTATTTTTTGAATACCTTTGTAGGCCGAAAGAATTTAAGAGGAGAGAAAAGGATATGAGCTACCGCTTTACTACATACAAACCGCATTACAAAGCCATATTAAAGCTTTCGTTGCCCATTGTAATTTCGCAATTGGGGTACATTTTGGTGCAATTTGCCGACAATGTAATGGTGGGCCAATACGGGGGAAACGATCCGTTGCCGCTGGCTGCGGTATCGTTTGGCGTTACTACATCACTGCTTTTCTTTTTGGCAGGACAAGGGCTTACCCTAGGACTTACACCGCTTATTGGCGAACTTTATGCACAAGGCAACAAACTTCACGCTGCCTCGTATTTAAAGCATGCCATAGGACTTTTTTCGGCATTAGGCATCTTTTTTGTATTCATTCAATTGGCTTTTGAGCCTATGCTTTACCACATGGGGCAACCGGTTGAAGTAGTAGACGCTGCCATACCTTATTATAGAATGATGGCGTATAGTTTGTTTCCCGTATTGCTTTTTTCTGCATTTAAAAACTTTTTGGATGGTGTAGGCAATACATTTGCACCCATGGTGATGATGATGTTTTGCAATGTACTAAACATTGCGCTCAACTGGATATTCATTTACGGAAAATGGGGTGCCCCCCAAATGGGCGTAGAAGGGGCTGCGCTAGCAACGCTTGTATCGCGCATTTGTATGCCCCTACTAGGGATAGGCTACTTTGTTTTTAACCATAAATACCGTTCTTACACCTCGTTGTTTTCTTCTATTAAACTAAAGCGTACCGATATCACCTCGCTGCTTAGAATGGGATTCCCCATTTCGGCTCAGATGTCTTTGGAGTCGCTTGCTTTTATTATTACCGGTATTATGATGGGATGGTTTACCACGGCTGCTATAGGGGCCAATCAAATTGCCATGACCATGGCCAACACATCGTTTATGATTGTATTGGCATTAGGAACGGCAGTAACCATTCGTGTATCGCATTTTTACGGTAGTCGCGATGCCAAAAATATGAGCATTACCGCCAAAGCAACCATCCATTTGGTGCTAATTTGGAACCTATCGGCTGCGCTCATCTTTACCGTATTTAGAAACGAACTTCCGCTGCTATTTACGTCGAATGCAGAAGTGGTTGCATTGGGTTCTGACCTACTGATTATGGTGGCGTTATTTCAACTTTTTGATGCGCTACAATGCGCTGGCGTAGGCATTATGCGCGGCATGCAAGACGTAAAAATGATTTCGTGGATTTCGCTTCTAGCCTATATTGTGCTAAACATTCCTATAGGTTATTTTTGCGGGTTTACATTAGGCATGGGGCCTACAGGCATGTATATTGGTTACATTTTTGGCCTAGGCACTGCCGCTATTTTGTACCTACTAAGAATTAAGTTTAAACTTAATTTTTTTAGAAGAACGTTAACTACTTAAAAATAAATCATTTAGCAAATTTCTGCAAATTATATCTTGCCACATAGAGGTATTTTTGCTTGTATTTGGCAGAATATACTATAGTTTATTTTGCCAGATAGGATAGTTTTTATGGGTATTTGGCAGAATATAACGTGGTATGAAATGGTTTCATTTTTATTTTCCATGTAAAAATTGTACCTTCGTGGTGTTTTGATAAATTTTTAATATGATGAGAAAGTTTTTTGTATTTTTATTGATGATGGGATTGGCCTCTTTTATGATGTCTTGTGCCACTCCAGAAGAAAAGAGTTTGCGTTCGTTACAAGAGTTTCATGACGAACTAGAACTTAACCACGAAAACTATACCATAGAAGATTGGGACAAGGCACAAGCAGAATATGATGCCATTACTGCTAGTATGAATTTAAATAACTATACCAACGAACAATTGCGCGAAATAGGCAAACTGAAAGGTAAATGTTCTGCCTATCTAACCAAAGGTTTGCTTAAACGTGCCGAAAAAGGATTTGTTGAGTTTGGCGGTATGTTAGAAGGTTATTTGGAAGGACTAGAAAGTATAAAACCAGATTCACTAAAATAAGATACATGCCAAAATCATTTAAACTTGGACTGCTACCCAAAGTGCTTATTGCCATTGCTTTGGGTATTCTT
Source organism: Paludibacteraceae bacterium (assembly GCA_017387515.1). Lineage (GTDB taxonomy): Bacteria > Bacteroidota > Bacteroidia > Bacteroidales > Paludibacteraceae > Enterocola. The sequence continues at coordinate 32,632 of JAFOFC010000011.1, read as the reverse complement.
TTAGGTAATTGGATGCCTCATTGGGGCATTAGAATCTTTGTTACGTTTAACGATATTTTTAGCCAACTGCTAGGCTTTTTAGTACCTTTAATTATATTGGGATTGGTGGCTCCTGCCATTGCCGATATGGGCAAGCGCGCCGGAAAAATGTTGCTGATTACCGTAGGATTTGCCTATATTGCCACCCTTATTTCTGGTTTTATGTCGTACGGCACCAGCGTGGGGTTGTTTCCTATGGTGATAAACGCTAGCGAAGCTGCCAACAACTTGGCACAAGACAATGCCCTAACGGCTTACTTTAGCATTGGCATTCCACCGCTTATGTCGGTAATGACCGCCTTGTTTTTGGCTTTTTTATTGGGATTGGGCATTACCAAAATTACGGGCAATAGCCTAAAAAGCATGCTAGACGAGTTTAAGAACATCATTTCGCTCTGCATCGAAAAAGTGATTATTCCCCTACTACCCTTGCATATTTTTGGCATCTTTTTGAACATTACCCAATCTGGCCAAATAGCTACCATGCTTGCGGTATTTATCAAAATCATAGGCATCATTTTTGCGCTACACGTGGTAGTTTTGCTACTTCAATACACCATCGCGGGTATTGTTACCAAACGTAATCCATTTAAATTATTGTGGACGATGTTGCCAGCCTACTTTACGGCATTGGGCACCCAATCGTCGGCAGCCACCATTCCGGTTACGCTGCAACAAACCTTAAAGAATAAGGTAAACGAGGATGTGGCCGATTTTGTTATTCCCCTTTGCGCCACCATTCACCTATCGGGCAGTACGCTTAAAATTGTAGCATGTGCCATTGCACTCATGATGATGCATGGCACTGCAGTAGAACCATCAAGCATGATTTACTTTATTTGCATGTTGGGGGTAGTAATGGTAGCAGCGCCGGGCGTACCCGGTGGAGCCATTATGGCGGCAGTGAGTGTATTGCAAAGCATTTTAGGTTTTGACGAAAATCAAATTGCCCTAATGATTGCGCTTTACATTACCATGGACAACTTTGGCACCGCTTGTAACGTTACAGGCGATGGTGCGATTGCGTTGATTATTGACAAAATATATAACACTAAGAAGACCAACTAAGGTTCATCGCATTGGCAAGCACAAATACCTATGGCTTGCATCATTCTTCCTTCTGGTTTGGCATATTTAGCAGGTACACAACCATTTAGAGAGAACAAATAAGCGGATAGAACATCTACATCCATGTTCATTTTGTCTTGTTTTAGCACCGCATTGCGAAGTATGCCATTACCACCCATTTTCTTTATGTGGTAATCAAAAGCCGCGATGGTATATTCTTTGTTCATTTTTATGGGAACGTACCTTTGTGCCTGCTTATCCCAAATTTCAATTCTATCCAAGCGTTCTGATTTAGAGGCTAATGCTACAAAAAGGTTATTTTCATCATAAACAATAGGTGCCGGACATTCATTTTCTATCACAATATACCGCAAGCCGCTTACGTGTAAAAGTCCGCCACTCTCTTTAGGCAAGTATCGTGTGGAATATTCCAACACATCTACCAACTGTTTGCCTGTTAGGGTGGCAATGCATACCGTATTGTTAAAAGGGAACACACGTAACAAATCGTTGTAGGTAATATCGCCTGCTGCTATATTATCCCTGATTCCACCTGCATTGATAAGGGCTATATCCGTATCCAACATAATGCGAAAAGCATCGGTACAGAAATTGGCCAAATTGGTTTCTTCTTGACGCACAATGCGATTACCCTTAGCATCGTTGGCTATTAAAGGAAAAGGCGTTCTACCTACCCGCTCTTGCCCAAATACCAATGTATGATTTTTAAGCGTATCGACCAATGCGCTGACCGAATCGTCCACCATGGTTAGGCTATCTACATGCAGTAACTGCAACGACAACGTATTTTCGGGAGCAATGGTTAGCTGCCCAATGTTCCTAAAATTACTACCTGTACTACTTAGGTGTACCATTTGGTTTTGATTATTGGCGATAAGCGTATCGGCAATGATGTGATGCGCATGACCGTCTAACACCACATCAATACCGTGAGTTTGTTCAATTAACGCCACCGAAGTGGGCATGGTTTTGTCTATCAACTCATCGCCCAAATGGGCCAATACCACTACTACATGTGCCCCATCGCTGCGAGCGGCATCTACGTATTTTTGCACTTGACTGTACAAACTATCAGCACAAAAATCGCCTTCAAAATCAACACCTTCCACATTGTTTTCTGCATCGAATGGCGCTAATTGAATATCCTTAAAAATGTTTGGCAAAGAAGTAAGCGTTTCGGGTGTTATCACCCCAATGTATGCTACTTTAGTAGGACCATACTCCTTGATTATGTAGGGTTTAAATAGGGTTTTATCTGTCTTTTTGTTGATTAAATTGCACGAAACCACGGTGGCTTTTAGCTGAGATGCCAATTCTTGCATCGTACGAAAACTGTAATCAAACTCATGATTACCAAATACCACTACATCGTAGCCTACTTGGTTCATGATTTCTACAATCGAGCCACCTTCCGATAGCGTTCCTATCACATCCCCTTGCGCAAAATCGCCACACGACACCACACTTACATAAGGAGTTTGCTTTTTTAGTTCGTTTTTTACTCCTGCCATTTTGGCGTACCCATCTACAGCACAATGCACATCGTTATCGTACAAAATAACAATATTGTCTTTTCTTTTACAGGCAAATGCTACTATGAGCAAGCATGCAAGTACTATTTTTGTGAAAGCGGAAATTTTCATATCGCACAAATTTAAGAAAATTATAGTACCTTTACGCTGCTTTTGTAGAATTTATATGAAACAAACGGTAAAAATAACAGAGCAATCGGGACTGATTTTAGAGGGCGGTGGCATGCGTGGCGTGTTTACCTGTGGTGTGCTGGATAATTTTATGGACCGAGGCATTCGCTTTCCTTACACCATTGGCGTAAGTGCGGGCGCTTGCAACGGGCTATCGTACATGTCTAATCAACGTGGCAGGGCCAAATACAGCAACATCGACCTATTAGAAAAGTACCGATACATTGGGTTAAAACACCTGATTACCAAACGCAACATTATGGACTTTGATTTGCTGTTTCATACTTTTCCAGAGCAGATTATTCCGTACGACTACGAAAAATACGCATCTTGCCCCGAGCAATACGAAATGGTTACTACATCGTGTAAAACGGGCCAAGCCTGCTATTATAGCGAAAAAAATGACCCCAAACGCATCATCGATATTGTAAAAGCATCCAGCAGTTTACCCTTTGTGTGCCCCATTACACACGTAGATAACGAGCCTATGTTGGATGGTGGACTAGCCGATTCTATTCCTATTTTGCGTGCTCGCAGTTTGGGCTTTAACAACAACGTGGTGGTCCTAACCCGCAACAAGGGCTACCGAAAGCCACCCTCGCGTATGGATAAACTACCGCCTTTTATTTATAAACAATACCCAGCATTACGCAAAACCATCGAAAACCGAGGTGTTTTGTACAACGAACAACTGGATTTAGTAGAAGGGCTAGAGGCGAAGGGCGAAATTGTGGTTATCCGACCCGAAAAACCCATTCAGGTAGACCGTATAGAACGCAACATAAAAAAACTACAAGATTTATACGACGAAGGATACGAAATAGCAAAAAAAGTGCGGTTTGAATAAAACCGCACTTTTTTGTTACCTGGCTAAAAGCTATTATACCACCGCTTTTCCAAAAGGCCAAAGAGCCAAACTCATCAATTTAAAGTGTTGCATGCCAAAAGGAATACCTATTACGGTAATACACAACAAGATACCAAATATAAAGTGCGAAAGCGCAATACAAAGGCCTCCAGTTATCAGCCATACTATATTAAATAAGCTGTAAAGGCAACCTGTACCCGAAGATGGTTCTACGGCAGTAGCGCCAAATGGAAGCAATGCCATTAGTCCTAATTTAAATAGCTGCACACCAAAAGGTATACCTATAATAGTTATACACATGGCAATACCAGCAACAAAATACTCCAATGCGATAAATAGCCCTCCAAAAATAATCCAAAGTATGTTTCCTAAGCAGCCCATATTAGTTCTATTGACTTTGCAACATTTGGAGCAGCGAGAGCAGAACTAAGTTTACTTAAGTTTTGCCGAGTCGCGACAAATGTCGTACTGAATTTATTCAGTGCAAAGGTAGAAAAAAATAATCTTCGTACGCATTTTTTTGCTAACTTTGTAAGTCTGTTGTTTAAAACAGCGCCTTAAAACTATGAATAAAATGGTGCAAAAAAGCTGTACATCAAGCCTTTTACGCGCTTGGTTGCTTTGTTGTTTGTGCTGTATCGTATCGATATCGGCACAGGCTGCTACGGTTTTTGCCATTACAGGTGGGCCAAACGGAACTCCATCTTGGAGCACCACTCCCAGTTCTTCTTCTATTTTTTCGCAAGCCTCTTCTACCCGATACGAACTTTGTTTTACTGTTGCTAACAGCGAAAAATTTAAAATCCTAAAAAAAGACAATGGTACAGCCGGCAACGATTGGGGTTGGGGTGCCGAATTTAGTGGTTTTAGCACAGGTTCGGGCATTAGCGGTAGTTCGGGAAGCGATTTAGGGCTGAACGGATTTTCTACGGGGCAAGACGTTTGCATCGTTATTACCCAAAATGGTTCGTCGTACACGGTTGCTGCCGAGGCATACACACCAGCCTTTTACATCGAAGCCAACCCATCGGCCAACATTCAGTTAGGGCAAACGGTTACGCTTACAGCGCAAGGGGCCGATAGAAATTGTACTTGGGAATATTCCGAAGACGAAGGCAATACGTGGTACACCTATACTGGCACTAGCAGCGGCACTTACAACAACACCATTACGGTTAGTCCAAGCGTATCTACCAAATATCGTGCCACAGCAGGCACCCAAGTAGCCACCAAAGAAGTGGTTATTTCGTCCATGTCGTTTGCTATTACAGGGGGTGTTAACGGTACCAGCGAATGGAGCACTACACCAGAGGCAGAAAGCGTATTTATGCCTGCTGGCGACCACTACGAATGTTGCTTTACCTATACCGCCAATAAAAAGTTCAAGGTGCTAGGCAAGGACGGCGGAGCTGCTGGCGAAGACTGGGGATGGGGTGCTGCCATCAATGTAACCAACGGAACTAGCATATCGGGCGGAACTGGCGACCTTTCCATTACAGGGTTTAACGATGGCGACGGGGTTTGTCTTATTTTAACCGAGCAAAACGGCACCTATACCTTGAGTGCCGAGGCAGGAAGCCGCTTTATTATTCTTCCCAACCTACCCAACCCTATTCAGCAAGGCGACGATTTAAAACTAACTGCTACCGAAACTACCACAGCCTGTACCTGGGAATATTCGTACGATGGGGTTACCTGGCAACCTTACGGTGGAACTATTTCGGGCACGTTTAACGAGGTAATTGCCCCCACACCATTTGTACCTACTTATTATAAGGTAACCAATACAGAAGGCAAAGTAGCCCAATACAAAGTAGACGTTAAAATTAAATGCGAGGGGCAAACCCAAACCCACCTTGACCTTACTTTTGGCACGTTGGGTAGCGCCACAGCACGCCGCCAAGTAGACAATGTAAAAGAAAAAATCAATACCAATGTGTACGATTTTTCGCCTAGTGGCAAAGAAATTCACGATGGTTTTTATGCTATTTTGGCCAACCCACTATACGGTGGCAGGGGCGACAAAACTACCCCTGATGGTTGTATACAAAGTGCTTGTTTAGGCAGTGTACGCACCAGTGGCGACTATTGGTACAACAACATTACCGACCACACACCCGACGATGTAAATGGTGGTATGCTTATGGCCAACTGCAAAAACAAGGGCGAACTTATTTATGAGTACACCGCCACAGACTTGTGCAAAAACATGTACATGACCTTTTCGGCCTGGTTTGCCAATGCAGCCGTAGCCTCGTCTACTACTCCCATTAACACCCGTTTTAGGGTATTGGACCAAAACAACCAAGAAATTTTAACCGCCCGACTAGACGTAAACAACATTAAAGCAAGCGACGGATGGAAGCAAGGTAGTACCGCTTTCTTTTCTGGCGAAAACACCACATTAACGGTACAAATTATTAACAACGGTTCGGCAGGTTTTGGTAACGATATTTTAATTGACGATATTCAGTTTAAATCGTGCGTACCGTTGCTATCCATCAAACCCGCCCTAGAGGTAGAATGCGGCGAAAGCACCACCATTACCGTAGAAACCGAGGGCATCGACCAAATTTTTGACGGAGCACCCTACTACTTGTGGCAACGCTATAATTACCAAACAGGCAAATGGGACACCATTGCCGACGACCCTAACCCATCCAACACATCGTACCACGGTAGCGGTTGGGACAAAATATCGTACATTTTTGCTACCGAATACCATCCTGTTGAAAAACCAAGGTTTAGGGTAATTATGTCGTCCGACCCTAGCGTTGCAAAAAACGTTGGGCAAGATATTTTTCCGGTATGCCTTAACTACGCCATTACCCAAATTATTGATGTGGACTGCGGATGTTCGCCACAAACCATGGTTTTAGCATCGGGCAATGCTACGCAAAACACCTGTTTAGGCACCGCTATTCAACCCGTTACCTACAAAGCAGACGGGCACAAAACCACAGGTATTCAATTTATCGACTATACCTTTAACGATGGCGAACCGGTTACCACAGGACTACCCGAAGGACTTACCTTAACCCATAATGCAGGTCAAAAATCGGGCACCATTAGTGGCACACCTACCGCCATTGGCGATTATAAAATTAGGTTTACAGCCAAAGGTATTGAGGGCGAAGTGTGCGAAGCACCTATTCTTACCCTAGCTATCAGCGTAAAAGAGGGCCCCACCCTAACAGTAACAGGCCATGCCACCCAAAGTGATTGCGTGGGCCAACCGCTGCAAGAAGTTACCTTTACCTACGGAGGCACCGCAACAGGCGTTACCCTTAATGTAACAGCAGCCCAAGCATTGGCCAAGGGCTATACCTTTACTACCGATGCCGATGCCCAAACCATTACAGCAACAGGAACATTTACAGAAACTTTATCATACACCATCAGTACCACCGGACAAGATGCAGTATGTGCCCCAGCAACCCAGTCGGGCACCTTTACCGCCGTACCTAACCCTGTGGCACCCAACATTACGTTTCCAGAATAATTAGTAACTATTAAATACAAAGAATTATGAAGAATGTAGCAAAAAAAATCAGTTTAGTAGCCATCTTATTGGCTGCTATGAGTGTACATGCAGTAGCACAAACCACCCCACCTGCAGCAACTCAACCCAATGCCCCACAAGCCACTCAAACGGTTTGTCAGTCGTTATCGACCACCTACACCATTAACCCCGATTTTGCCGACGAATATGATTGGAAAGTGGTAAATGGCACCCAAGGAACTAACTACAATTACACCGCATCTACCACCAATACCTTTACCGTAAATTGGTTAACCGAAGGTAACTTTGATTTGATGTCGCAAGCCACCAAAGATGGTTGTAAAGGCCCTTGGAGCGTAGTAGCTGTAACCGTTGCACCTGCACCTAAAATGGACAATGGTAGCAGCACGTTGTGTTCGTTTGTTACCACCGAACAAGAAGATATACTTAACTACGAACTTCCTACCACATATACCAGCGATGCCGGTACCAACGTTACCATTACAAAATGGGTAGTTAAGGTAGAAGTACCCGCAGGTGTAACTCGCTATGGCGTAAGCATTGCTGCAGAAGGAACCGAAATTACCGACAAAGCAGCGCTAGCCAACGATTATTTTGTAAACAGCAATACTACCAGCGCCGACGTGGTATATACCATTACTCCCTATGCAGACCAATGCGAAGGCGTTGCTGCCACTTATACTGTAACCGTTAAACCTACCGTAGCTGCACCTTCTATTACTTGGTAATAAATAAGCAGGACAGTTGTGATACAGCTTAGGTACATACTACTAAGTTGTTGGTGTTTGTTTGTAGGCATATTGTATGCACAAACCACGCCATCTGTAACCCTACCCCTTGGTACGGTTAAGGATTTTCACGCCCCTGCCCAAAAACACGCCAACTATACTTGGTACCTTGATGGCATTACCCAAGACCAAGGAGACCGTTTTACTTTTACAGCTAACGAGCCAGGCACCTACTTATTGCAACTGCAAGCAGAAGTAGACGGTTGTTTATCGCCCCTTAGTGCGGTTCAAATTACGGTAGAATCGGAGTTACCTCCTATTATTCCCGCTATATTCTTTACCCCCAACGGAGATTACAACAACGATACATGGGAAATAGAAAACATAGAATATTACCCTACTGCCGATATTGAGATATACGACCGCTACCACAAGCTACTTGTACGATACAAAGGTGCAGACCCAGGTTGGGATGGCTATTATAATGGCCACCCCATGCCCATGGACGATTATTGGTATTTAATTCGATTAGCAGAACTGCGCGACTGGAAGAGTGGGCACTTTACCCTAAAACGCTAGTAATCAATTAACAAATAAAAATAGGCTGACCAATTAAGTCAGCCTATTTTTATATCCCTTTTACAAGAGTGCATTTATTTTCACAGGTTATTTCCACCAACCCAATACATATGCCACACCAATTAGGTGATAGTACGAATCGACAGAGTGCGAAAACTCGTAAAATAACCCTAAAATATTGTTATCATCAATAACCCAATCTAAACCGGCACCATAGCCAAACATATCGTACCAGCAAGCAGGATTAGCTTCTAATGGGTTATACATCTCGGCATAAATATAGGTACCCAAAGGAGTAGATGGGATCATATAATCTAAACGCAAACGGCTACGTAATAACCAATCGTACGATTGGTCTGCCATGCTATACGTCATTTGGAAGCGTTCGCGCAACGATAAGGTAAAATCGCCAAACTTAACATTGGGGGTAACCATCAATTTTAGACGATGACGCATTTCGTCGCCAGCAAGGTATTGAAACTCGTATGCACCTAGTAACGACACCCTAGGGTGAGGTTTATAATTTACACCAACAGAGGTATACGAAGCATCAAACAACGGAGCATTTGGCGTTAAAAAATTGCTCAAATAAAATTCTTCGCCTAGAAATAGGGTTACATTCTTTACTACATCGTACTCTACGTACACATCTACCTCACTACCCATGTTGGTAGGTTTTTCGGTTTCTACACCCCTAGCTTTTGGGGCTGCCTGATGATGCTGATCTTCGGCAGCAAATAGCCCTACACTACTAACACATAAGGTAAATAAAAGTAACGTTATTTTTTTCATTATACAAGATTTATTGGTTTACACAATGTTTAGAACGGGTTAACGAATTGGCTGTTTTTGTAAATACAAACATGGGAATAATGCTGCCCAAAGCCAAACAGATTAAAATGCCAACGGCATACGAAAGATAAGTAAAGAATTGGTCAAAATACACCGCTTTTTCGGCAAAATCGATGTTTTGCATAAAAGTAAGGTACGCAAAAATAGCCTTATAGGCATACATACCAGGAATCATAGGCAATAAAGAGGGAATGTAAATAACAGTAGCTGGCGTATGGGTTAATTTACCCGTTACCAACCCACTACAACCCATTAGCAAAGCAGCACAAAAACAGGCCGAAAAAACACTCAAGCCTAACGCATCCATCATAAAGGCACGCAACAAGTAGCCTAAAAAAGCGGTTAGCAAAATGGCCCAAATTGCCCGGCGTGGCGGATTAGAAATAAGACCAAACCCCAATGCTACTACCGACGCAAACAACGCTTTTGATACTATATGAAATACAATACTCTCCATATTTTATACAAGGAAATGAACAAGGGTGATGGCAAGCAACAATCCCAAAGCCAACGAGATGGTATGCATTACTGCGTTTACCAAACGCGAAAAACCAATAATAACAAAACCCTCTAGCGTGTCTATTAGTCCGCTAATAAACACCACCCCAGGTACCAAGTACAGCACACTGGTAGCCACGGCAACCTCGGCCGTAGGCGTATCGATAAAAGCACCGCACGATGCAATTAACGAGGCAGTAAGTGCCGTTAATAGAATAACAAAATGGTTGTTAACTTGCTTTTGGGTAAGGTAACTTTTTAGATTAAAACTGATGTAAGTAGAGATAAACACCAGCAACATGGCCCAAATAGTGCCATTAAATAAATAGCACAAACCAAAACTAGCCAACGAGGCCATCAACGCTACGGCCTGGTGTTTGTACCTAGGTGTGCGAATAATGGCATTAAACTTAGCTTCAAAATCTTCTACGGGCATTTTGGTATCGTGCACCTCCCAGCTAAGGCGGCTTAAATCGGCATTATTAGACAAACTAATGGGGGCAGGATGCACCGCTATTAGTTCGTGGTAATGATTAGAAGGATCTGCCGGATCGCACAGCATGATGCTTAAATTTTTAAGTGCCAAATCTAAGCGTAAATCGTAACCATACGCCTGCGCAATGCGCTTAGCACTGCGGCTGATGCGCGAGCTATGCGTACCGCTAGCCACCATAACCGCCACATATTTTGCCAATAAATGTCCTAAATGTTTCAAAACAGATTACATGCTAATAAATTAAGCGTCAAAGATAATGAATAATTAGCAGTTTATCAAGACAAGCCGCATTGAGGCAATTCCACTACTGGCGTTACCCTATTATGGCGATGGTACTGTAAGAGGAATTGCCCTGTTGATTTACCTGAATTTGTACGGGAATGTTCTCTTTTAATTCGTCTACGTGCGATATAATACCTACGTGTTTATTGGATTTGGAATGCAAGGTACGCAACGTGGTAATAGCCATTTGAAGCGACTCACCACTAAGCGTTCCAAAACCTTCGTCTATAAACAACGTATCTACCGAAAGCGAACCACCTACATCGCTCAAAGCTAAGGCCAAAGCCAACGAAACTAAGAATGTTTCGCCACCCGATATGGTGCTAGCCGCACGCGTTATTCCGCCATCGTATTTATCTACCACATTGATAATAAAGGTTCCTGGCACTCCTTTTAGGGTATATCTATCCGACAAACTTTGCATGTAAGTATTGGCAGTATGAATTAAATGTGACAATACATAACTTTGCGCTATGGTCCTAAAATCTTTGCCGTCAGAACTACCCAAAAGTTGGTTAAGTGACATCCATTTTTCAAACTCCATTTTAGCCGCTTCGGCTTGCTTTATCAAACCACCTAATTTCTCTTTATTTTGAGCATCTACCTTTAATACTAGTTTTAATGCACCTAATTGTTCCGACTCAGCCTTTATTTCTGTTTCTACATTTTCAATAGCATTTTGCAAGGTTTCTACGGTTACTTCGGGGGCTATCTCTGGGCGTCTTTCTTGATGTTCTTTTTGCTTGTTCTCTGCATTTTTAAGCAAGGTCTGCTTACTGGCCACATCGTTTATTACAGCCTGTATTGCCTTATCGGTGGCTTCTATAACCGATTCGTTATAATTTGACAATTGCAACAAGTCAGATTCGGTTATGTGCGTATTTTCTTGCATAAACGCGGCTAACAAGAGTTGATTTTCATCGAACTTTTCTTGGGCAATTTTTATCTTATTCTCAAAGGCCTGTTTTTCGTTTTCTGCCTTAGCAACAGCAGACTGATGCGCTTGAATTTGCTTTAACAACGCTGTATGTGCATCCTTTAACGTAGTCAACTCTTTTTCTAATACCTCGCCACTGGTAATTTTAGCTTGTAAGTTGGCTTTCTCCTCGTTCTTTTCTTTTAAAGATCTATCTAACACTTCAAGGGTATGTTCATTTACCGTTTCAATACCACATTTCATACACGATAGTAAGGCTACATTACCTGCATTCTCTGCCGATTTATCAACTTCATATTTTTGTTTTTCTGCTTGATACGATTTAGTTTCGGCCTGTACAAGGGCCTCTAATTTATTGTATTCATTAGCCTTTTCTTGATAGTTGCTTTCGGCCGTTTGATAGGCCACTTTAAAAGCATTTACCAATTTTTGCAGTTCTGCTTCTATGGGTAAATCAACGGCAATTTTCTGACCACAAACAGGACAATCGTCACCTTTACGCAATTCTGCACGCAACTTTCTAGCAAAATCGGCCACCGTTTTACTCTGCTTATCGTAATTTTCTTTGGCCTGTTGCATAGTAGCATAGGTTTCCTCTACTTGCGGTTTTAGGGCAGTTAGTTGACTTTGTAGTTTTTCTAGTTCTTGTGCTTTTTGCTGCAATTCACCTTTTTTAGCCTCTCTTTTTTGACACTCCAAATAATAATGTGCCACATCGCGTTTTGCCAACTCAATATAATTCAAGGCCGTATTTAACGCATTAAAAGCATTTCGTATGGCAGGTAAACCAAAGCCACTGAATGATTGCGTTTTTTGCAGCACCTTTTCTTCCATTTCTTTTGCCAGATTACTAGCATCCGTGCTTGCTTGCTTGGCATGCTGCAAAGCAACCGTTAATTGCTCTGCCGCTCCCGATTCCATCAACTGTTTTTTTTGTTGCCAAGCATCGTTCCTATTATTTAAATAAAGACGAGCAGCTGTGGTATCGTTCCAACTCTTTACCAACTTTTCCTTTTGCTTAAAATCATCGGCATGCAACTGTTCATTGGCCACCGTAAATGCAATTGTTGCCTTGTTTAATTCGTCAGACAATGTACCAGCATCGTTTAACCAATCTAGTACCACACGGTGGGCATGCTCTTGTTTTTGCAGGGTATCGATACGGTTCTCTATTGCTTGTACCTGCTCTTTTTTTTCTTGTACCTGCGCTTCGGTTAGGGTAACAACGCCATCTACTTGCTGTCGCTTTTGTTCGTAGATACCTTTTTTTTCTGCCATTACCTCGTAAATTTTCTTTCCCACCTTGGCATAAATACCCATGCCTGTAATTTTCTCTAAAATAGCAGCCTTATCGTCGTCCTTACTGTTTAAGAAACGCGAAAATTCACCTTGTGCCAACAAGGTAGTACGCCTAAATTGTTCAAAATCTAAGCCTATAGCCTCCCGTATAATGGCTTTTATCTCATCTTTATTTTTGGCTTCATAGCCTGTAGATAGATTTTTTAGCACCCACTTTTTACCCTGCAAGGCGCCGTCTACCTTTTTTCTTGCACGCTCTACCGACCAAGTAGCTTCATACTCCACCCCATTGTTGCCTGCAAAGGTTAAACAAACAAAAGCGTCGGCCGTATTTCTTCGCATCAGTTGACGCGTATCTTTTATCAACATAGTTTTATCCTCGCCCGCTTTAGATTCGCCTATTTTCTCTTTACCTTCCATATTAGAAGAAGAAAAACGAGGGGTATTATCGTACAAGGCCAAACATATAGCATCTAAAATGGTCGATTTTCCGGCACCCGTTTTGCCCGTAATAAGAAATACATCGCTACTGCACAGTGGTTCTGCACTAAAATCAATCACTTCATCTTTAATAGAAGCAATATTGTGTATAATTAGTTTTTTTAGTTTCATAGTAAACCAACATTACATTTCTTCTCTGGCAACTTGCGCCAACACCTCTTTAAACATATCCTGCATTTCTTCTGTAAATTCTATCCCTTTAGACTGGGCATAATCGATGGCAATATCCAACGGGTTCATGGCTTGCAGTTCTTGTACAGTAAGTGTTTCTTTGATGTCTGACGATGCATTTTTTTGCTTGGTATTCAACAAACAAACCTTGCACTGCTTACCATTAGTTAAGGCATACGCCTCGTCTTTTGCATTGGGAGGCAAGAAACCCTCAACCAATACATTTAATCGGATATACGCAGGAATAGAATCATCAAAGTTGCTTAATAATTCCTTTGCCTCGTTCCATGTAGCATAGCCTTCGTTGGGCAACGTTACAAGTGGAAAAGGATTTATTATTTCCAATTCTTTTAAAACAGGGGGTTCTCCTTTGTTTACCTCAACAAGACTAACTGTGTGCTTATAATTTTCGTCGAAACTAACCGACATGGGCGTTCCGCTATAGCGAACATTGTGCTTGCCCGTGTGAATATATTGGGCTTTATGAATGTGTCCCAACGCCAAATAATCATAGCCCTGCCCCATTTTTTCTACCTCTATGTAATCAATTCCCCCTACTTGGTCGTCGTATTTTTTATCGTGCCCCGCTATATCTGCACCCTTTACCGTGGTGTGAGCCATTAGGATTATTGGTAATTCGGCAAATTCGTCTCGCTCCCTGAGCTTGTCGACGGGTCCAGCCTCATCTCCTTTGGCCAAATCTATCAACTCTTGGAAAAATCCATCGGGAATATTTCTTTCGTACGCATACGGCACCGCCAATACAATTCCCTTGCCTGGCACTTCAATGATGTGTTTTTGGGGATTTTCTTTATCTAAATTCCCTATGGCATACACGTTTAATGCTTTCCAAGGGGTAGTAAAAATTTCGTGCTTAGAGGCACTATCGTGATTACCTGCTATTACCACTATGTACATATCGGGATGGGTACAATGTAGTTTTACCATCGCCTCGCTAAACATGGTTTGCACCGCCGCCGAAGGCTGTGAAGTATGGTACACATCGCCCGAAATAAGAAAGACATCGGGTTTATGCTCGCGCACCAATTCTACCATCTGCTCAAGCATCGCTTTTTGTTCTATCGTTCTATCGTACCCATAAAGCGTATGCCCCAAATGCCAATCGGATGTATGTATAAGTTTCATATTATTTCGTTGTTTTTCGTTGCAAATGATACATTTTGTGGCCTAAAAATTCGCTGTCGTTTATGTAGGTAAAACCAACCGATTTGTATAAGGCTTGGCCTTTTTCGTTGTCTTCATCAACCAATAATCCAACATAGTCAATGCCCATGTTGGCTACTTTTTCTGATAGGGCTAAAATAAGGGCTTTGGCTATGCCTTTGTTTCTAAAGGCTGGCATCACGGCCAACGAATCGATGTAGCACTCGCCAGCCTCCGTTTCGTCGGCTATGCAAGGGCGTTTGCCTGTTTGGCTTTCTATGATGTCCCACGTTTTGCTACGCAACGGATGTAGCAATGCCCCGTCGTATGCCACAATACCACCTGCAGGTTGGCCGTCCACTGCTGCTATGAGGGTGTTTTCATAACTATATTGAGTACCTTTGGTTTCCGCTATTTGAGTTATCACTTTTTCGTATTCCTCGCCGCAATAACTGCGCAGCCCCTCCTGGCTCGCAATAGCGGTGCACACTACCTGCGCAATAAACCTTGCATCCTTTGGCACTGCTGGTCTAATTGTTATTTTTTCCATAAGGGTCATAATTTTTTTGTTTTTTCTTGGGCAGTCCCTGAGCCTGTACTACCACACAAACGGAATTACCTTGTATTTTACCTTTTGCTTGTATTCTTTATAACCTTTTAGCCCTTCGGTCAAGTTCTCACTATTTCACCAACCATTCCCAAATTGATCAACCACCTCTATTTCAAGCTTTTCTTGATTACTGCAGGGTTGCCTGCTACCATTACATCGTCTGGAACATCTTTGGTAACCACACTTCCGGCTGCAACAATCACCCTATTGCCAATGGTAACGCCTGGGCAAACCGTAACGTTGCCGCCCAGCCAACAGTCTTCGCCAATATGAATGGCATAACCCGTTTCTACTGGTTCACGTCGCTGTATATAATCAATCGGATGATTGGGCGTAAGCAGTTTACATCCTGGGCCCAGCATGGTATGCTTACCAATGTATATGCCACCGCTATCTAAAAACTCGCAGTTTCTATTAATAAACACACGCTCCGCCAAATGGATTGGCCAACCGTGGTCGCAATAAAACGGAGGTATCACCAACGCCTCTTCACTGGCATTGGGCATCAACTCCTTCATGGCCTTCACTGCAGTCTCTCTATCCTCTAGGGGCGATGTTTGATTAAATTTAGCCGATGCCAACGCCGCATAGCGCCAACTAGCTTGATACTCCGGCGCATCACAATTGTACAGCACCCCCGCTGTCATTTTATCTAGTTCTGTCATGGGTTTACTTTTTGTTTAACCATTCCAAACGACGCATTTTATTTTAATTTCTTGCCATCGCTAAAGGCATTGCCTACGGTTTTACCTAGGGCGATGTAAGTGTGCTGGATAGGATTGTAAGTAATAAGTTGCATTTTTTCTACATCGGGATTGCCGTCGGTACATAGGTACTTTTCATCGGCAGCAATATCAATTATCTCTGCTACAATGTAATATCCTTCAGCACTTTCATCTATTTTTTCTTTTATTCTGCACGATAAAGTCATTGGAAAATCGGTAAAAATAGGGGCATTCACGCTGTCCGATTTCACGGCAGTCCAACCTGTTTTTTGCATTTTATCGGGCGTATTTTTTGCACTTACTATTCCTACAAAATCCGATGCAATCATGGTATCGACCGTAGCAAAAGCCACCGTAAATTCCCCACAACGATTCAAATTCTGCGTAGTGGCATGCGCACCCATCGAAATTACAATTTCTTTGGCATCCCATTGCCCACCCCACGCTGCATTCATAGCGTTTGGCGTACCGTCTTCATTATAAGTTCCGATTATTAATACAGGCTGTGGCAACATCCACGATTTTGGCTTAAATGTTTTCATAGTATTTAGAAATTAATTTATCAAAAATGTAACTTTATCATATAGTAATTTTATTTCTTTAATCCTCGTGCATTTTACTTTAATAAACTATACCTTATTCATTCCACTAATTCTATATCATCTTAATTAATTTAGAATAGATGTTTATAATAGCATCTGAATTACATTTTAGTGTTTGGTATGATATATTATAGTATCCTTGAAGGTTTTCGTATGGAACATTTTTTTGTTTAGTATCTAGATAAGGTTTTAGTTCCTCTAGGAAAGTTGTAATATTTTGTTCATCCACATTACATACTTCTGCTAATTTATAAAATTGAATAGGTTGGAATGAAACATAATCTCTCTTTCCTAAGAACATCAAACAATTAAATGATTTCCTACAATTTAACAGTGTAATATCAATACGTAAATCAGAAGTACCTAAATGGAAACCAAAACCAATTTCTTCAAATCTATTAATAATATTTCGTAACGACAGATCGTTATCCATCAGCCATTCTTCTCTGTCATTATATGCTTGACGTTTAACAATTTCAGTTTTTGCAACTTCCGCAGCAGGCACACATGATTCTATTTCTCCCTCGCCCAACAAATCTGCTATTTGCATTAGATAATCTAAAGCAACTTCGGGTTTCAGATAGAAAAATTCTCTATTAGCACTAACTCTATTCCCTGCTATTAAGGATAATGAGCGATGCATAAATTTTTCAACCTCTGCATATTTAGTTGTTTTGAAACTAGCATATTTTTCAAAAGCGACTGGCACACCTGTAGTCTGCAGTTCTTTCATACGTTTTTCTACAGTACCAGATGTAATTCCTATCTTAACAATATCCTCTTTAAAACAAGGATTTGTAAGAATATATACGTAACCGATATTCTTATCCATCTTAAAATAAATTCAATTACACAAATTTAAACTTTTCTATCAACAATAAGCCACGTAAATCACAAAATCTTCTGGTTGGGAGGTTGTGAGCATCTCTGCAACAAATATACACGCCAATCTGTATCATTTTCTGCTACAGGTAAAGAAAAAAAGTACAGAAAGTTGTTACTAACTGTACTTTTATAGAATCATTAAGCAGATGTTTACTTTAAAACAACCCAATCACTATTATTATTTCTAGTTGCTTTATCTATAAACCCATTATTCCTTAGGTATGAAATTTCTCTCTCTACCGTACGTTGAGAAATGCCTATTAGTCTCGCCAAACTTTTTGCAGATAACGATGTATCTTCTTTAATTTTATTATATATAACCAATTGACGTTGTGTAAGTTCTATCTCGCCATTAGTCTCGCCAATAGTCTCGTCATAAATACTTTGAAATCCTTCTCTACAAGGTATTTCTAAAAGGAAATATGTGCGACCTTCATCCGTTTCTATTTGTGCGGGAGCAGAACCATTTTTACGAAGTTCATCTTGTATAGTGGGAATACCTGTAGAGCGACCTTCTGAAAGATTTAGTTCTTTTAAAAAATCACCTAATTTTCTATTTCTATATCTTCGAGCTTTAAGTGTTCTTGCCAGCTTTATCGCCTCAATGCTGATAGAACGGTCTGGTCCTGCATAACTTAAAATTGAAACTCCACTAGGTTCTACACGAATTTCTACTGGCTCTCTTTCTTGATAATCTCGATGATACAATGCATTTACAACAGCTTCTTCAAAAGCCTGATAAGGATAGTTGAAAAATCTTTCAGACTCAGCCCTATCTTTAGGTTTTATGATTCGTTCTTTTACAATATTAGTACGCAGATACTCTAAGGTGTTTTTTATTATGGAAGGAACTGGACCAGTGATTTTGGGCACTTCAATCATATTATTGGGCTCTTGCTCCAAACCATTAGGAAAAATCACTATATCTACCTGAGTATAAGGAAAGAACTTGCTTGGGTTCTCGCAAAACATCATTGCAGCAACATTCTTTAGCATTCGCCTCTCTTTTGGTCCCGTGAATAAGTCCATATTATCCAAAATATCCTCCAAAGATAAATTTCTAAAATCCTGTGCTAATTTACTATTTACCTTTTTAAGATGTTCTAAAACTAATACTGGAGATATATCATCAATTGTTATATCTGGATTGCCTCTATCATCAAATGGGGTACGGTTTGCCATCTCACGAAGTTCATCTAACACCTCTCCTTTTGCAATTATAGAACTACTTCCAGAGCGTATATACCATTGAGTTTTGGGATTATTCTTGCTTATTACACTTTCTCTAACATCATATGGACGGTTTACTCCTGCAGGCACCCAGATAACTAGAATATATTGGTCATCAACCTCCTCCACTGAAGTGCGTGGCATATAATATGGATTAATCTTATTGTTATAGCCAACCATATCCTTTAAAATCCCATCGATATCTTCCACTGGAATTCCTTTCACTGGACGTTTAGCGATTCCATTCTCCTCCTCTACACCTACGAGAATATAGCCTCCGCCTATATTCTCAAAGTCGTTGGCGAAAGCACAAATACTATGATAGATAGAATCTGGATTCCAACCTCCTTTAAATTCTATTCTATCCCCTTCTATCTTCTTCTTTCTAAGTAAATCTTCTATATTGATAGGTAGCGCCATATTTTGTGGATAAACTAAAAAATTTCTTTGTAAATTTACAACTTTCAAATATTTTAGACAAATATCTGAATGGCAACTTATAAACACAAATTTAAACTTTTCTATCAACTATAAGCCACGCAAATCACAAAATCTTCTGGTTGGGAGTTTGTTTAAAAACAGCTATCATATCCTGTGGCAAATACGCTAATGCCTTTGCTTTTATAGAGTCGGGTATTCCCCATATCGCTTCGGCTATAGAGCCTACAATTGCACCTATGGTATCGCTATCTCCGCCCACTGCAATGGCATAACGTATTGCTTCTTCAAAACTAGTGGCCTTGTTGATGATACCGAATACTACGGGCATTGTGCCTTGGCATGTTTCATCAAACCGGTTATTACCAAGCATAGGTTCAACCCATTGTGGATAATATTGTGTCATTGCAGCAAGCATTTCTGTTTTACCATATTTTCTTGCTAAAAAAATAGCTTCTGCCGTGGCTACCGCCCCTTTGATACCCTCGGGATGATTGTGGGTTGGCAAGGCTGTGTTTTCAGCCTCAATCCTTACTTCTTCTATTGTATCAAACAACCAACCTATTGATGCCACACGCATGGCAGATCCATTACCAAAAGAGTGGTAAGGCTGTGGGTTATCCGATGCAACCCATTGAGCAAAAGATCCACCATAACCACCCATGGGGTAGCGATATTTATTACACCATTCATGTAGCTTTTTGCCATAATCTTTATCTCCGTTTATTACGGCATCTGCCATCGCTATTGTACAGATGGTATCGTCTGTAAAACTACACGCTGGCGTAAATAGTTCAAAATCCAAACGATTTGTATTATTAAACTCAAAGCGAGAACCTATAATATCGCCAATAATTGCTCCTAACATATAATTATATCTTTTATTTCAAATTCTTGCCATCGCTAAAGGCATTGCCTACGGTTTTACCTAGGGCGATGTAAATATACTAATAATTTCTACTGTCGCGTTCTTTTCTTTTTAAGTACACGTTAATAGATACCTGACGTTCGGTATGTTCAGTTGGGTCTATACGACAAATTCTGGTTTCAAACATATCCGCGTACCCCATGTCTAAAAATGCGCTTAGTTGGGCATTTTTTTCTTTGGGGATATAGCCCAATTTGTAGTCTTTGTAGTACACTGCAACGCAAAGAGGATCGTACTTATTGTAGTCTTCGCGAACTAATTCTAGCGGTGCACCAATTTTAAGTTTGTCCATCACCACACAACCATCGTGGTAAGTAAATCCAGCAATGTGGCAATTCAACAAGTGTTTTCTAAGTTCTTGTCTTGGTTCCATAACTTTACTGTTTTAATGATTATTCTAACAGCAAAATTACAGGGCATCTGTACCAAAACGTGGTACAGGCGTAGAAAAAAATAAAAAAATTATACGCAGAAGAAAGAAAAAGAGAAGAGAATCTAAACTTCTCTCCTCTTATATTCAGGCTCATCTAACATTCAATTTTTACATATCATTTAACGTTAGACACTTTTGAGTTATGGAATAACCTTTAAACTCACCAGTAGCACGTTTAAATACTTCTATCTTTTCTAAGAGTTTATCCTCATCGTAGTTCTCTTCTTTTCTTTTAACCTCAATAAAAATAGCCTCATCATTCAATTCATTTTCTGCAACTATATCAATTTCATTCATGCCTTTACGATCCCACCAACTACCAATTCGAGTGTATTTTCTACTTTCAATTAATACTCGCTTAAAATAACGCTCTAACATTTTTCCACTAAATGTTTCGTAATCTCTAATAACAATAGCTCGCACGGCATCGTAGTTTTCTATTTCAAACATATAATTGTATTTATAGATAAAACGAAACCAAAAACTAAAAAAGTTATCTTCTATAGTATAACGAATATTTTTATTTGAGACTGTTTCAAATATTGGCTGATTTTTAACAACAACTTCATACTCTTTTTCCAATTTTGTAAGGTATCCACCTATTTCTCTACCTACAATTTGTTCTATCTCTGAACGCAATGTTTTACCACGAGCAATAGCTGATAGTATAGAAAAGTAGGTTCCATAATCCTTTCCAAACTCTTCTATCAGTATCGCTTTTCCCTCGCCAATAAAGACCGAATCTGGTTTAATGATATGATTAATCATCTTTGTTTTAGTAGTAGCACCTGCATCTATCAACAATTGTACATATTTTGCCACGCCTCCTGTAAAAGCATACAAAGCAAGTAAATCTTCAGAAGTATAATCTGGGTTATACTCAGACATTATCTCTTTTAAAACCATTGGAGTGAAGGGTTTTACAGATAAGAAACGTGATTGGCGGTTATACAATGGTTCTTTTTTATCTTTGAAGATTTTTGTCATCATAGAAAAAATAGAACCACATACAACTAAATTTATACGCGCCTTGGTATGATAAATATCCCAAATGAGTTGCATATCACTATACACAGATTTATTTACTTTAAAGAACTCTTGAAACTCATCAATAAATAGCGTAAGAGGACGTTCTATCGATAATTTCATTAAATATTCAAATAGCTGAACAAAACGTTCTACCCTACCAACTGTGGGAATACCTAGTTTGCTTTCTATTTCTTGCAAGTATTCTGTACACAACTCACTTTCTGCCTTACGGGCCACAAAAAAATACAAAATGGGTTCTTGTTCATACGCTTTCCATATAAGGTGCGTTTTTCCAATACGACGACGACCTGTTACCACCGTAAATTGAGCTATACTCTTAGATAGTTCCAACACCTCTCTAAGCGATGCAATTTCTTCTGTTCTATCAAAAAATCTCATAGCAATACTATTTAATTCAAGAATAGTCTCTTTCGAAACAGTCAGTTCCGAAACAGCCGTTTCCGAAACGACCATTTCGCTACTGCAAATATATTATATTTTTAGTCTTCACCAAAATATCTCACAAGAAATAAACGTGGTACAGGTGTAAAAAAAATAGGCTAATTTTAGAATTAGCCTATTTTATTGATTGTTTTGACGTTAATTTACTCTGCAGGAGCCCATTTGCAACGCACGGGCGATACAATAGTGCCTTCTTCTTTTAACGCTTTCATGGCTTTGTCTACTTCTTTGCGATCGATGCCAGTAAGTTCGGCAATTTTACCTGCGTTTAGCGGTTCGCCAGCTTCTTTCATAGCGGCCAATACTTTTTCTTTTGTTTCCATATTGTTCAAATTTTAATTGTTTCTTTATCTATTATTTGATTGTTACAAAGTAAAAATAGACATTTTTGCGCATAGAGCAATCGTTCATTAGCATTTTTTAAAGGCCTTTAGTATTTCTTCCTATGTTCTAGGGTTATGTCTATATAGCTGCGGTTGCCATCAATGTAATCGGCATACAGGGTTTCGGCATCAATGCCTTTCAATATTTTACAACGTCCGCACGCCTCGCAATTGTTTTGGCATTCCCATTGCAACAGCACGTAATTGCGTCTTTCATCGGCAGTAGAATTATGTATATCGGGCGGAATCATAATATAAAATTGACTAATGCAAATAGCATATCAAACGTTGTTTATTTATCTTGATTTTTAATTGGATAAAGCATGAAACGGATAGATGATAAAAGCAACATCGGCCCCCGTCCTGTATAAAAGTTAGCAATAAAATGGTTGGTCACAAAAGGAAGAAATAGTCCTTTGGTCGTTAGTATAAGTCCAGGAATCATCCATAATGGATGCCATGTAATAAAGGTATTCTCTATTAATCATAAAATTAGTACTTCATAAAGTTATACTTGTTTCGTAATGCTTGTTTTTCTGCTGCGGGTAAAGATGTAAAGTAACCTCTCCAACCTGGACAAAAATTAATATGAAATCGCCAAAATTTACCTAAAAAAGAGTTGGGTTTACTGTCGTATTTAGCGCGTAGCGGGCAGCTTTGACATTTGTAAGTGCTCATAAATTAGTTGTTTAGTGTTTGTAATAGTTTATAGAGTAATGTATATAATTGTATGGCTTCTGCGTTGTTAAGTGTTTATCGTCATGAATGATATAGGAATTATAAGAAATTCCATTGGGAACGATGTATTGACTTTCAAATAAGTCAAGTGTAAGGTCGTCTACTCCTATGTATTGGATATTGTCTTTAATTTTCATAATCATTCCCCTTTTTATAAATAAATTGGCAAATTGTGTGCCAAAAAACTTAGTAATTATAAACAAAGATATGCTTTTTAGGGAACTTTAATCTGCAATTTGAAAAATAATTGCAACCTTTGTAAAACAAACCAATAAACACAAACCAATAAACACTATGAACATAGGCGATAAAATTCCAGCAATTTTGGGCAAGGACCAAAACGGAAACGAGATTAAAGCAAGCGATTATCAAGGTAAAAAAATAGTACTTTACAGTTATCCCAAAGCCAATACACCAGGCTGTACTGCAGAGGCTTGTTCGCTGCAAGCACACAAAGCAGAGTTACAAGCGGCTGGTTATGAAATTATTGGCGTGAGCAAAGACAAAGAAGCCTTGCAAAAGAAATTTGCTGATGCTCAAGGGCTTGATTTTCCTTTAATAGCCGATGTAGATACTACGTTGTTGCAAACCTTAGGTTGCTGGGGCGAAAAAGTAGCCTGCGGCCGCCGCACTATTGGCACACTTCGCACCACCTATTTGGTAAACGAAGAAGGCATTATTGAAAAGATTTTCACTCCCAAAGAAATCAAAACAAAAATTCACGCAGAGCAAATTTTAGATTATATTAAAGGATAAACTACTATGAAAAACTTCACCTTTCAAAATACCACCAAACTTATTTTTGGCAAAGGACAAATTGCCAAATTAGCCAAAGAATTACCTGCAGGCAAACGCATCCTAGTAACCTTTGGCGGGGGCAGCGTAAAAGCAAACGGCGTGTACAACCAAGTTAAAGCCGCATTAGAAGGCTTTGACCACGTTGAGTTTTGGGGCATCGAACCCAACCCAAAAGTAGAAACACTGCGCAAAGCCGTACAAGTTTGTAAAGAAGAAAAAATTGATTTTATTTTAGCCGTGGGCGGCGGTAGCGTATTAGACGGAACCAAACTAATTGCCGCAGCAGCTGTTATAGAAGCCGATGCATGGGATTTGGTACTAAACCCCAGTTTGCTAAACGGCACCCTACCCTTTGCCAGTGTTATGACTTTGCCCGCTACTGGCTCTGAAATGAACAAAGGTGCGGTAATTTCTAACAACCAAACGGGCGAAAAATATGGTTTCTACAACACCTACCCTGTGTTCTCTATTTTAGACCCCGAAAGCACCTTTACGTTGCCTGCATTCCAAGTATCGTGCGGCATAGCCGATACCTTTGTGCACGTAATAGAACAGTACCTAACCGTTACCAATTGTTCGCCCCTAATGGACCGTTGGGCAGAAGGCATTATGCAAACACTCATAGAAATTGCGCCAAAAATTAAAGAAAATCAATGCAATTACGATGCGATGGCCAGCTTTATGATGTGCGCTACCATGGGGCTAAACGGTTTTGTTGCCATGGGTGTGCCACAAGACTGGGCTACCCACATGATAGGCCACGAAATTACCGCCCTAACCAGCACCACACACGGCCAAACATTGGTATTGGTACTACCCCGACTAATGCATGTGATGCGTCAGCAAAAAGCCGATAAAATTATTCAATTGGGAGAGCGTGTATTTGGCATTACAGCAGGCACAAAAGACGATCGCATAGACAGCACCATTGCCGCCACCAAAGCCTTCTTTAAATCGCTAAACCTAGCCACCGAATTTGAAGAACTTTCTATCGGTAGCGATGTATTGGACGAAATTGTTCGCCGATTTAAACAACGCGGCACCCTGCTAGGCGAAAATAGCAATATTGACTATGCAGTGGTAGAAAAGATATTGAAGTAAATGAATAAATCCTTGGGCACTTCGACAAGCTCAGTGACCAAGGATTTTTTATCATTTTATTCAACTTCATTAATTTTCTTTTACTCTTTTCCCCATCACATGGTCTATACTAAAACAAAGCACCGCAGCACGATGGGCATTCATTTTTAAATCTTTCTCCATATCATACCCTTCTGGAAAATACTTTTTACCAAAACTCTTGAGTATTTCCATTCGCTCTTCGTGGTCTTCTACTATACTCACCTACCCAAAACACACCACACTGCTTACGTGATACCACCAATCGTTTTCTTGTTTTACAGGGTTATTGATAACCGTAAAGCAAGCCTTTGCCGATTGCTTAATAGCATCTATTTTATGCCCTTGCAACGCACTATGAAAATAAATACGATTATTTTTATACAGAAAGTTTATAGGGATAGTATAAGGGTAACCATTCTCTCCATGCACAGACAAAAATCCACGATACGCATCCTTTAATATCGTTTCGCACTCTTGAACAGTAAGTTGCTGTTTTAAACGCCTCATCGGCCTAAATGTAGCATCGTTTTGCATATGTCATTTATTTTATAACAGGACGAATACAGTATCCATATGACCCGCGCACGTTGGTGCTAAAATAAACATGATCTTCAAATGCCGAAAGATAATAAGCTTCTGATGTACTTTGCCCTGGTAAATCAGAAGATGTCCAATACTTGAGCCATTTGTTTACATCATTTGGCAGACGATACGCATCGCAGGTATAGTTCATCGCACCCGAGGCTGGCAAGAAAATATACTTACCATTGTGTTTGCTAGTCACTTTTAGGCCCTTGCGTCGGCCAATATTGGTCCACTGCCATGTACAATGCTCCATTAGTTCGGCAAAATCTTGCACAGTAGGCATGTGCCAACCTCCTCCCCAATGAGCCGCAGCAGCATCGTAATGGGCATCGCCCGTTATGTCACGTTGCACATCGTCTTTGGCATATTTTTTCCCGTCGTAATAGGTAGTGGTTGCACCCCATCGATAGTAACCCCCATCTTGGTCTATCGCATCAGAACCTACGTTGCAAGTAGCCCATTTCAATCCCGAAGGTAGGCCCAAATCCACCCACTTGTGTCCATTGGTTTGGCCATCGCTGGGAATATCGGTATTTACATCATAATCGGTTACTGGGCGCACAGCAAAACCTGTGTAACGTTCGCCTATGCTTGGTTCGCCATTAGCAGCCCCAAAGGTGTACATGTGCGCACCATTGTTAAAATTATCTGTATGTGGCGTAGAGGTCCAATAAAGGCCACATCCGTTAGCTTCTTCCAGCTTCGCTCCATCTCTAGAGCCTGTTGCAGGCAAAAAAATAGACTTCTTGTTTTTGATACTGGTAAATTCTCTGCCCCAACGTCCACCCTTTTGCACATACTTATCGTGGCAATAATTGAGCAATTCTCTCAGTTCCATTTCGGTGGGCATACGCCATCCCTTGCCCCATTTTTGGGTAGCCACATCGTACGTTGCATTACCAGCAATATCGTCCATCTTTTTGTTATACGTTTTGGTATTGCCTGCAACATACTGACTCTTTGCAACCGTTTCGCCCCACGAGTAATGCTTACCCGGTTTTTCGGGCGTAGTAGCATCCACGTTGCAAGTAGCCCATCGGGTGCCCGATGGCAAACCTAAATCCACCCAATCGTGTCCGTTTAGTGTACCTGTGGTAGGACCATATTCCACCATGGTAGCAATGGTAGTGGTTTTTACCTGCTTACGTGCTATAGAAAATATAGAACCTTGTTGCTTTTGTGCATTAACGCTGACCAATCCTGTAACCAAGAATAAAGCCAACATAAAAAAATTAAGTTTTTTCATATGCCGTTGGAGTTATTGTTTTTAATACCCGACCAAATTTAATAATTATTATATGATTATCAAAGAATAAGAACCTTACTCTACATCAAACAAACCTTTATCCTTCAACATTTTTATTTCCTTATCAAAGTCTGAAAGATAGTCTCTATCTTGAATTACACAAAATTTATTGTATTCAGAGTAAGCCTTAACTTTTGCCTGTTCAGTTGATATTGTTCCAGCATCATTCAACTTATCATAACCATACATTGCCAAAAAATCATCTAACTTCTTTTTCCAATCGGCCATTGTATATAGTATTTGCTGAGAAGCTAGCGATTCAGCTAAATCAAGGAATCCTGCAGATAAAAGGTCTAGTGCTTTTACTTCTTTATCAGACAAGTAATTTTTTGCTACAACAACATCAGACTTCTGCACTCTACCATCTGGAGCATTCTTCCAAGTTGTTAATCCCATATGAGGCATATCTGCATCAGCCCTTGTATAGATAATTTCTGCTGCTGTCTGATGTGTAACTGCCCAATGCATCATATTTTGAACCATCTTGAAAAAGGTTTGAGTCATCTCCGCCTTTGGATCGTAGTCGGCACTACACTCCGCATACACATCTGTTATCTTTTGATAATATCTACGCTCAGATGCCCGAATTTCGCGGATACGCTCCAATAAATCATCAAAATAATCTTTACCAAAATGCTTACCCTGTTTTAGGCGTTCATCATCAAGAACAAAACCTTTAATAATCATCTCCTTTAGAACCGTGGTAGCCCAAATTCTAAACTGAGTGGCCTGATAACTATTTACACGATAGCCCACTGCAATAATGGCATCAAGGTTATATAGCATCTGTGGGCGATTAACCTCTCTATCACCCTCCATTTGAACTATCCCAATTTTTCGGATAGTTGCCGATTCTTGAAGTTCGCCCGTATTAAATATTTGCGAGAGATGGTAATTGATTGTCCGAATATCCACACCATACAACTCCGCCATTCTCTTTTGAGACATCCAAAAAGTATCGTTATTAAAAATCACCTCAACACGTGCTTCACCTTGTCTCGTTTTATAGATTAAAACATTGGATGATAACGAATTAACAGCAAGTTCTATTGTTGATACATCTTGTTTAAAATAATCTCTTGCCGCTTGTACTTGAGGCTTCTTCCCATCCGCATTCTCTGCAATTATCAAACAAGCCATACGTGATAAATGCATATTGTCTACCTTGCGAAAAGTGCCAGATCCTAACTTAATTATTTCAACCGACTGGTTAAAATGGTCTGCCGTATTCATTCCTTTAGTATTTGCTATCGCAATAGCCTTATTTAAAATCCTAGAAAACTTCTGATAAGTACTATACCCTAAAGCATTAGACAATTCTCTTGAAGTCCAATACTCTTTCCCGTTCTCTGCTATTTTCTTTATTTGCTCAAAGTCTGAGCACATAGGCAATATGTTGTTGTTTTCTATCATACTCAGTTCATTATTTAGTTTGATATTCAACTCCATCCTCTGCAGCAATAGATAAAGTATCCGTTTCTGGATAGGAAACAGAGTAAAACCTGGGAAGTAATCTTATACCTAATGCATCCTCTATCTTACATATTGTTTCTATAGAAAGGTTTTCACTACCCTTTAACACCTTAGACACATACTGCTGAGTACAACCCATCTTTTCTGCCAATATCTTCTGAGTCCAATTAAGCTCATCCATTTTATCTAACATTAGCATGGCAACATGTTGAGAATAACGTAACCAACGTTTATTATTTTGCCTAAACTCTGCCTCATCCTTCCACCCAGAAGGCGACATAGATTTGTACCGATTCTGATTTTCAAATATCATAATCCAAGATTTTTTGCTTTCTGCAAAAATAACACTTAATTTCTATATTTACAACTTTTAGGTTGTATTTAAATAAAAACGACAACAATAGATGCAAAATTTAGAAATTTCATAGAATTTGTTTTTTCTGTAGAAAAAGTATACTTTAGATGACTAGTTGATAAAATAAGAAAATATGGCTTCAAATACATTCAAAGATAAGGTAGTGATTGTAACAGGTGGTGCAAACGGCATTGGCAAGTGCATTACAGATGAGTTTCGTGCACAAGGAGCAATTGTTTATGTGATTGACAAACAAGAGGGCGAACATTTTGTTGGCGACATTGCCAACAAGGAGGTTTTGGAGTTATTTGCAGAAGAAGTGCTGAGTAAACACAAAAATGTTGACATTATTATCAACAATGCACTTCCCCTGATGAAAGGTATAAATGAATGCACATACGAAGAATTTCAATACGCTCTAAGTGTTGGAGTTACAGCGCCGTTCTACTTGGTAAAACTTTTTAAGGAACATCTAGCAGAGGGAGCATCCATTGTAAACATTTCTTCGTCGCGCGACCGCATGAGTCAATCACAAACCGAGAGTTACACCGCAGCTAAAGGAGGCATTGCAGCGCTTACACATGCGTTGGCAGTAAGCCTTGCAGGCAAAGCGAGGGTAAATTCTATTTCGCCAGGCTGGATTGATACGGCATATACAGTTTACAAAGGTCCCGACGCCACACAACAACCTGCTGGCAAAGTTGGCAACCCTTTGGATATTGCCAATATGGTGTTATTCCTTTGTAGCGATAAAGCAGGCTTTATCACTGGCGAAAACATCTGCATCGATGGAGGCATGACCCGACAAATGATTTACCACGGCGACTATGGATGGAAGTTGGAGAGGTGAGTTTAATTAGGCAGTGCTCTCCTACCCGCTTCGGTCATAAGACCTCTTGATTCCAAATCTTTGCAACGATCGATATTCAGTTGCGTCCAATGACTTTTCTTTCGGCGAGGCGACAAACGCTGCACCAGTCGCCCATCGGTCAAACGCTTAAGCGTGCTGTCAATCCACCCAAAGCAAAGCGCCTGCTGAAAACGGAGCATACCCACCCAGTCCAAACGGCAAAATCCACCCAAAAATTTGTAGAAAAGGCGTTAAAACGGCATAAAAAAACGGAGGATATCCGTTCAAAAATGCCCAAAATGCATAAAACCACCCCAAAAAAACGGTCCATTCCCGTTCACTACACTTTAATGTGAGAGAACTGTTTTAAAATCAAGCAAAAAACGGTGCATATCCGTTCATTTTAATTTTTGTATGTATTTCAAAATCAATTGCTTGAATTTAAAAATCGGAGCATTCCCGTTCACTTTCCAACTCTTTATCGTATTTTGTATGCAGAAAATAATCTACATACTATACGAGCATGGCAGGAAAGAGTAAAAACATGAGCCAAATCAAGCAACTACTTCTACTAAAGAAGAACGGAGTCTCTAACCGCAAAGCGGCTTCTATCATTGGAATTAATAAAGAGACAGTAAACAATTACATGAGCAAGGTTAATGCAGATGAACTCGGTATTGACGACTTGCTAAAATTGGATGATCCAAT
Organism: Paludibacteraceae bacterium; assembly: GCA_017387515.1. Classification (GTDB taxonomy): domain Bacteria; phylum Bacteroidota; class Bacteroidia; order Bacteroidales; family Paludibacteraceae; genus Enterocola. The sequence continues at coordinate 2,243 of JAFOFC010000011.1, read as the reverse complement.
TCTTGAACATCGTCTTAAGGGTGGGACTCCTGCCTATACGGATCAGCGTTTTGAGACGTTCAAATCTCTTCTACCATATTTGCAAGAAGAGATGAAACGCAAGCATGTTACCTTGAAACTTCTTTGGGAAGAATATTGCACAGAACATCCTGACAATCACTATAGCTTAACGCAGTTCCGTTTCCACTATAATCAAAATACAGCAGCGAAAAAGCAATCTCCATCTACCATATTAGCAGATATGCGAACTGGCGGAGAAAAACTTTTTCTTGATTTTGCGGGCGATACAATGGGATACGTAGATATGGAAACAGGTGAAATTATCCAATGTCAAGCTTTTGTTGCAACATTGCCAGCAAGCGACTATGGATTTATTCTTTTTGTTCCTTCACAACGAACAGAAGACTTTGTATATGCTATTGTACAATGTCTAAAACACCTTGGAGGTGTTCCTAAGATTCTTGTTCCTGACAATCTAAAAGCAGCTGTTATTAAAACAGACCGGTATGAGCCATCAATTAACAGGGTAATGGAAGATATGGCTAATCATTATGGTACTGTTGTTATACCAGCTCGTCCTATCCATCCTAAAGACAAGTCTAATGTAGAAGGTGATGTAAGGCTTATTTACATGCGTGTATTTGCAGAATTACGCAACGAAACATTTTACTCCATAGAAGAGTTAAATAGAGCTGCAGCTATTAAAATGAAAGCTCACAACCAGAAGCGAATGCAAAAACACCCTTATACCCGAGAGGAACGTTTTTTAGCCATTGACAAGCCCAATCTAATGCCATTACCAGAGTGCGACTTTGAAATCGTATCGTATGCAGATTTAAAAATAGCTTCTAATTGTTGTATATACTTAGGAAGAGATCAGCATTACTACACTGTGCCTTATCAACATATCTCAAAAACAGCTCATGTTGCATATACACGCACATTAGTAAAAATTTACGTGGATGGGAACCTTGTTGCAACGCATAAACGAGACTATGGCAAAGGGAAATATAGCATTATAGAGCACCATTTGGCAAGTAAATCTCAAGAGTATAGAGGATTGTGCGCAAAAGTATACATTGATAGAGCAGACAGAGCTGTTCACATTTTAGGAGATGTTGTTAGGCATATTTTCTACACATCCAATATGCCTGCAGAAACGCATTATAAAACATGTGAAGGATTACTTAACCTACAACGCTGTAGTGACCCAATTATCTTCCAAACAGCATGTGAAACAGCATTAAAACTAGACCGATGCAATTACCGTTTTATACGTTCATTGGTAGATAGCAAATGTGCTGGTTTATTATCACAGTCACCGCAATATGCTCCACCAGAACATGCTAACATCAGAGGTAAAGTTCAATTTAGATAATAACAAATCCACCAAAAACGAGAAAAATGAATGAAATTACAAACGCACTAAAGAGCCTAAGAATGCCAGGAATGGCTCAATACTGGGCAACCATGTTGGAAACAAGACAAACAGAATCTTACTCATTACAAGATGGTTTACAATTACTTATCCAAGCAGAGTTAGATAATAGGACTTTAAGTCGTAACTCTCGGTTAATCAAGAAGGCGCACTTTAGGTATCAAGCTTCTATAGACGAAATTATCTATGATAGCAAGCGCGGCGTAGAGAGACAAAAAGTGCTTCATCTGGCCACTTGCGATTACATTAAAAAAGGTATATCAGTTTTAATTACAGGAGCTGCTGGTACAGGGAAAAGTTGGTTAGGAACGGCTCTCGGTTATCAAGCTTGCATGAATGGTTATAGGGTTGCCTATTTTAATGTATATCGACTTTTTGAAGAAATAGCAATGGCACGTATTGCTAGTACCTTACATCGTTTCTTTTTACGAATAGCTCAAACAGACCTCTTGATATTAGATGATTTTGGCATGAAAGTACTTGATGGACAACAACTTCTAGATTTTATGGAAATAATAGAAGATAGACACGGGCAAAAGGCAACTATTATTATATCACAATTACCTGTAGTTGATTGGTATGATGTAATGAAAGGGAATACCACTGCCGCGGATGCCATCTTAGACCGATTGGTACATACCAGTGTCCGTTTTGAATTAACAGGGAATAGCATGCGCCAAAAAAAGCATGAATATAACGACGAGATTAAATAAAAACTATAAATTTGTAAGCCACTAAAATAAAGAGTCTAAAAAGTGAACGGATATCCCCGTTTTGGGTGAACGGATATCAGCCGTTTTCTGCA
>JAFOFC010000010.1 GCA_017387515.1 Paludibacteraceae bacterium | reverse complement strand
ACTGAAATTCGTTTAGTCGTTTAGGCGATTCAAATGCGAGTGCCGTTAGCGGAGGTCGGAAAAAGATTTATATGTGCAAAAACGTTAAGCAAAATGTGTTGTTTGAGCGAAGCGAGTTCACATTTTGTAGTTTTTGTATGTGTAAATCCCGACCGGGAGCGTTTGCCGAGCATTGAATCGCCTAAACAGAAATCGTTGGTGCGATTCAACGAATATTGTAATTCTGTAAAAAAATACGTACTTTTGCCACCACTAACTATCAATTCCTTATTGAATTATGAAAATAGATAAAAAGCTGCCTTTGCTTATCTTTAGATGTGTAGCGTTGGGTTTAGGACTAGGAACAGTAACCTTGTTGGGCATGGAAAAAATAGCGGTAAACGAAGCTGTTTATTTGTTGGGATTGGCGGTAACTTGTTTGGCGGCTTGTTCGTTGGGCGAAGGTTCAGAAAAAGATAAAAAATAAGCGGTAGTAAGTAGGTTTATGGCAAAAAAATCGTCCAAAATAAAGGTCAATATGCGCGAAAAGATGGTGCGTAAAAACCGCATCAGCTTTTTGTTGAACGATAAAGAAATGGACGCTGTAAACCGCTATGTAAAACGCTATCGTGTACAAAACAAATCGCGTTTTTACCGCGAAACCCTTATTAGGGCTATTTTAAAACAATTTGACGAGGACGCTCCTACGCTTTTTGATTAGTATGAACGACGACGTTTTATTCATGAAGCAGGCCCTGATAGAGGCGCAAAAGGCCTTTGATGCCGACGAGGTGCCCATTGGTGCAGTGGTGGTAGCAGGTGGCAAGGTAATTGGTCGTGGACACAACTTAACCGAAACCCTAAACGATGCCACAGCGCACGCCGAAATAATAGCGATGACGGCGGCTATGAGCGATTTAGGAGCCAAATACCTGCCCGATTGCACGGTGTATGTAACCGTTGAACCTTGCGTAATGTGCGCAGGAGCGATGTATTGGGCCAAAATAGCCCGCTTGGTGTACGGTGCCAGCGAAGAGAAATACGGCTTTACAGTAAAAGCCCCCACTTCGCTTCATCCCAAAACCGAAGTAGTATCGGGCGTAATGCAACAAGAGTGCGCCCAACTAATGAAAGATTTTTTTAAAGCAAAACGATAATGGATTTTATTGAAGAACTAACCTGGAGGGGTATGATCCACTCCATGATGCCTGGAACCGAAGAACAATTGGCCAAAGAAATGACCACGGCTTACCTAGGCATTGACCCTACTGCCGACTCGTTGCACATTGGTCACTTGGTAGGTGTAATGATGTTGCGCCATTTTCAACGTTGCGGCCACAAACCATTGGCATTGGTAGGTGGTGCTACCGGTATGATTGGCGACCCATCGGGCAAAAGTGCCGAACGTAACTTGCTAGACGAGGCAACCCTTCGTCACAACCAAGCTTGTATCAAAGAACAATTGTCTAAATTCTTAGATTTTGATAGCGATGCGCCCAACGCAGCCGAAATGGTGAACAACTACGACTGGATGAAAGAATTTTCTTTCTTGGCGTTTATCCGCGATATTGGCAAACACATCACTGTTAACTATATGATGGCCAAAGATTCGGTTAAAAAACGTTTGTCTGCCGAATCGAGCGTGGGTATGTCGTTTACCGAATTTACGTACCAATTGGTGCAAGGTTACGACTTTATGCATCTATACGAAACCAAAAACTGCCGTTTGCAATTGGGTGGTTCAGATCAATGGGGTAACATTACAACCGGTTCAGAACTTATTCGTCGTAAACTAGGTGGCGAAGCTTTTGCGCTTACTTGTCCACTTATTACCAAAGCTGATGGCGGTAAATTTGGCAAAACCGAAAGCGGTAACGTATGGTTGTCGCGCAACTATACCACTCCTTACAAATTCTACCAATTCTGGTTGAACGTAAGCGATGCCGATGCCGAAAAATACATCAAAATCTTTACCTTCTTGAGCAAAGACGAGGTAGAAAGCCTTGTAGCAGAACATGCTCAGGCTCCACATTTGCGCCTATTGCAAAAACGTTTGGCCAAAGAAATTACCATCATGGTACACTCTGAGCAAGACTACGAAATGGCGGTTGAGGCTTCTAACATTTTGTTTGGCAATGCCACTTCTGATTCGCTTAAAAAACTAGACGAGGCTACCTTGTTGTCGGTATTTGATGGTGTGCCTCAATTTGAAGTTAGCAAAGATGTCATGGGTATGAAACTTATGGACTTGCTTACCGAAAAAGCAGCAGTGTTTGCTTCTAAAGGTGAAATGCGTAAATTGATTCAAAACGGTGGTTTTGCTGTAAACAAAGAAAAATGCACCGATACCGAAGCGGTTTTATCGGCCGATATGTTGCTTAACGATAAGTATTTGTTGGTACAAAAAGGTAAAAAGAACTATTTCTTGTTAACCTTTGCGTAATAAATAACACTTTATTATCGATTAGCTTCGCTCAAGTTGCTTTCGCTCGGCATAATCAATGCTGGGCACTTCGACAGGCTCAGTGACCGCATTGCTTCTGCTCTCGCTTAATCGCAACAGTCAGCATAGCCAAAGTAAACTTTGTCTCTGCATTCACCTCGCACAAACTTTCACCGATTAGTCGATTATTCACATTCGTTCATCAATTCGTCACCGATTCGTCGATTCGTCGATTTATAAAAAAAATCTCGCTTTTGCGAGATTTTTTTTATAAAACCTTTGGTAATTCAAAAAAACGCATTACCTTTGCAGTCGCAAACCAAGCGATTGCCTCATGGTGTAATGGTAGCACTACAGATTTTGGTTCTGCCTGTCGAGGTT
>JAFOFC010000076.1 GCA_017387515.1 Paludibacteraceae bacterium | reverse complement strand
GAATGCTCTTGAACCTATCGAAGTGACACTGTTAGGTATAGTGACCGAAGTTAACTCTCCGCAATCATAGAATGCTTCATCACCTATAGATGTAATACGATAGGTAATTCCTCCCCAACTTATAGTTGCTGGTATGATAATACTTTCTGGATGTTTAATTAGCTCCTTGTCTAATATAACCTCTGCGGTTCTATTGGAAGCATCTAAAGTGAAGCCGAATCCATTTGTTGATAAGTGTTCCGCAAATGCTATGCATGATAGCATAAGGGCGGAAAATAAAAGTAAAATTCGTTTCATAATATTATGTTTTTAGTTATTAATTTTATTGTGTAATATAAGCTTTATGGAACAATAATGTGTCGATAATCCATTTGGACGCCTTCGAGACAGTTTTGTTGATGTACTATTGCTCTAAGTTTATCCCAGATTTTTTTGTTGTCTTGAATGTTGGTTATGGTAATTTTATAATGTTGATTAAGTTTGTTATTAAAGATTCCTTTTTTAGGGATTGTTATGCCAATATTATTAAAGTCTGCTTCAGTAAGTTTTATTCTCTCAAACCCCTGTGGGTTGGTTTTTGATAATACACAAGGAACAAAACTATACATGTCATTTGTACGTTCTAGATAAGTAGCACCTTTATAACAGGTATATTGAATAGGGTTACAATTGGGATTGCATGGTTTGCAACAACAAATTCTTTTAAAATTGTTATTGTCTTTAAAGGCATCTTCCCACAAATCTATGCCTATAATTTCTGGATATTCATTGGGGACAAAGCCTTTCAAATCTTTTTTATAGTTTTTTGTAGTAAATTTTTTATTGCTTGCAACTACAAATACAGTATCAAGTGCAAAATATGGATTGGCGCTACCGCCTCTTTTAGAGCCAAATAAAATAATGCTTCCATTGGCTAGATGTTTAATTTGACCATTAGATTTACCTTGTTGACAAATACTATAGTAAAAGTTTTTTCCAAAAACAAATGGGTCTGTGTTTTGGCGGATAACTTTATTACCTTTTTTATTTATGATATATGGTTTTGCTAATACGTTGCCATTTTTGTTGGTAATAAATAATGGATTATGAATGTTGTGTGGGAGGTCTGTGCCATTAGCAGGTACTGGTATAATTGTTCTTGCTAATGAATCTGGTTCCCATTCGCCCCAAAACAGGATTTCTCCACTTTGTAGATTGTTATTCTGATCTACGTATTGTGCAGTGGTTTCAAGAAACTTGCGCTTATGGTTTTTATAGTTCCAAGGATATAGTACATCTATACCTTTGCTGATTGTGTGCTCACCTCCTGGGTGTAAGAATTGTACAAAGCACACTTTTTGTATTGTTGTTACTATTTTCTTTGCCATTAGTATTGGATTTTGGTTGATTTAAAACACAAAAAAGTCGCTACTTTGCACTAGGCAAAACAGCGACTTTGTATGGTAAAAGCACACAAGATACTACACTAAACGCGTATGTATGTATGTATGTATGTATGCGGCGGCGATACATCCGTACATACATAGCGCATGCTTACTATTTAACATTGCATTTTTCATACCTTACAAAAGTAGTAAAAGAATTTTTATTTTTCACAATTTTTAAGGGATGGTTTGAAAATAATATATTCTAAATGCACTGTAATACCTTGCTTTTTACTGATTCAAAACGATCTATTTCTTTTAACCAATTGGGTAAATCTGCATTAATCCAGCCCATAACCAATATTAATGAAGAATGTATTGAAGTTATCTTATCCATATTCCAACATATAGATTCATTATGAAAAATCCTGTTTCTAAATCTGCGAATATTATTTAATGGTGTAGAGATGTTTTTGCGTTTTCTCTCGTTTTTGGGTATACAAGGGAATGCTTTCCTTAATGATTTCCATAAAACCTTTTCATATTCACTATTTAATAATGATACCCAAAATCCTAATGTGAGTTCTGCAATCACTTTTGATGGTGAAGTGACTTCTGACCTATTTGAAATTTGTTTCTTTGCTTGTACTATGTAAGAGTATAATTCTTCTAAATCTTTTATAGAAGTAAATACTTCATACCAATCTTCTCTACCTGTCATATTTTGAAGTTCTCTACTTAATGCATTCCTTAATGCGACTTCAAAAACTGATAAACTAGGATAAAAAGATTCTGCTAATTCTATATTGCAACAATAATGTATAAGTGCCTTGTTTTCATCAGAATGTAATTTAAAATATCTTTCCATTCTTTTTGATGAAAAAACTTTTTCGTAAAATTCTTTGTTATATTTCATAAAATTTATAATTTTGCAGTGCAGTCCCGGTAGTTCCTCTCCCAGATGTTAAATGCTGGTGAAGAATCCGGGTTTTTTTGTGTCTTATTGCCTTCTTCTATAATTCTCCATTCCATATAAGTGTGTCAAGTCACGGTCAAGCATAATTTGCCTACCTCTGAAGTTGAAAATAAGGTTTTCTATATTTTCTAATGAATTTTGATGAAATTGCAACGCATCGTTGCACGATGTTAATTTTTTTTTCAAGATGATTAAAAATTAAGATGTTAATATTCTAAGTTAATTATTCACATGCTCCCTAGGACCTAGAAGCCATCCAAAGATAATGTTTTAATAAGAATTCACCAAAAATAAATATTAAATGGTTACTATAGTTGCTTTAATGAACGGTTACTTAAAAACCTCCAACATTATACCCGAAAGGGTATATTAGGAAGGTGTAATGATAAAATTACACCCGATAGAGTATAAAATAATAGTTATGGAACAGACAATACTTTCTAAATATGTGAAAGCAATGCATTATCTTTACTCGGGACAAGCCCTCGTGAAGATAAACGGCACCTCGGCAATGACTGCAAACTTCGTTTGCTTTTACGTCAATATTTTCTGCGATAATTGCATGCAAGCATGCATTATCTTATAAAATATTGCCTAAAAAAACTCCGTTTTTTTGTCATTGCGCTCGGTTTGTATTATCTTTGTCACCGTAAATAAAACCGACAGTTCATTAAGACCATCCTGTCGTTAAATAAAACTAGGCTTAAAGACTTAAAGTTCGTACTTTATGGTATTTTTTTGCCTTATCAGTACGAGCTTTTATTTTTTTTATAAATAGTTAGAAATTAGCGGTTAATAACTCCTAACTCCTCACTCCTAACTCCTAACTAATAGAAGATGTTTATCATTAAGAACGAAATTCAGTTTGATACGGCGCACTATTTGTGTGGTTACGACGGCAAATGCGCCAATATCCATGGTCACCGCTATAGGTTGATTACCAAAATAGCGTGTCCCGATTTGCAAACCGAAGGGCATGCGCGTGGTATGGTGCAAGATTTTAGCCATATTAAGCCCATTTTGCGCGAGGTAGAAGCCTATTTTGACCATAAATTGCTGTTAGAAGACAATGAGGAGGGTAGAAAAGTGGCTGAGACGTTGCAATCTTTGCCTAACCAGTTTGAGATTGTGTTCTTTCCACATCGTCCTACGGCCGAGGAAATGTCGCGCTACATTTACCGCATGTTGCGCCAAAAAGGCTTGCCCGTAACCGAGGTTGAACTTTTTGAAACCCCTACCAATAGCTGTGTGTACTATGAGTAATGAACCAACCTATGCAGTGGTAGAAAAATTTGTTTCTGTCGATGGCGAAGGCCCTACCGCTGGTGCCCTTTCGGTATTTATTCGCTTGGCAGGATGCAATTTACGTTGCACTTGGTGTGATACTTGCTATGCACAAACCCACCAATCGGCTACAGAAAGCATCACCTTAACACAATTAGTTGATTATGTAAATCAAACGGGCATTGCTCATGTAACCCTTACCGGTGGCGAGCCTTTGTTGCATCCCCACGTAAAAGAATTGTTGCAGGCTCTTTCTTTTGTTACGGTGCATGTAGAAACCAATGGTTCTATTGATATAGAGCCATTTAGAGTAGGTGAGCATGTGCATTTTGTGGTCGATTACAAACTGCCTGGCAGTGGCATGGAACATACCATGTGTCTAGAAAACCTAGAAAAGGTGACCCTTGCCGATGCTTATAAATTTGTAATAGCCGATGCCGTTGATATGCAAAAGGCAGTAGCGTTGGTTAAGCAATACAATTTAACCTGCAAAACGCAGGTGTATTTTAGTACGGTTTTTGCCGAAATGACCCCTGCCGATGTGGTGGAAGTAATGAAACAAGAAAAACTTAACGGAATAAAATTGCAGTTGCAGCTGCACAAATACATTTGGGATCCCTCAGATAGAGGCGTGTAAAAAATCAAACTCGCTGCACTCGGACTAATCGGTGAATTGACTAATCGACTAATCGACCTTTGACTCAACGACTAAACGACTCAACGCCTAAAGTTGCGATTAAGCGAGAGCAGAACAAATTTATTTGCTATGCCGAGCGTAAGCAACTTCATGAAATGCGAAGCATTGAATAAACGACAAAACACAATATGATTGATAAAGAAAAAATAGCGTACCACATTCGCGAAATTATTAAAGCATTGGGCGATGACCCTAATCGCGAAGGATTGTTAGAAACGCCCGATCGTGTGGCACGTATGTACGAAGAAATGTTTCGTGGCATTGGTTATACCAATGCAGAAATTGCCGAAAAATACGCCAAAACCTTTACCGAAGACGATATGTGTACCACCAAAAGTGGTAATTACGTAGTAGTGGCGGGTATTCCTATCTTTAGCCATTGCGAACATCACATGGCGCTGATGTACAATATGAAAGTGTCGGTTATTTATCGTCCTGTAGACAAAGTAATAGGATTGAGCAAAATTGCCCGCATTGCCGAAATGGTATCGCACCGTTTGCAATTGCAAGAACGCATTGGTACTGATATTGCCGAAATTATGCAGCGGGCAACGGGTAGTCCTGATGTAGGGGTAATAGTAGAAGGTGAACATAGTTGCATGACGGCGCGTGGCATTAAAAAACCAGGTGCGGTAACTCGTTCGTGTGTATTCAAAGGCATTTTTGAAACCGACCCCTTGGCGCGCAAAGAAGCGTTGTTGTTATTCGGCGAAGCCGAATAAAGTCAAATGTCGCAAGTCAGTATACTACAAATCCCGATGATGATTAACTCATTCATCGGGATTTATTTATATCTGTTATCGTATAACCGACGTACTGATGAGTACGAAGTACGAATAATCTCCGCATCACCGGAGCTTTGCAGCGCAAAGCAACTACTTAGGCGCTACGGTTTTTAGGAACAATTCGTCTAATTGGCTGTCTTCTAAGAAAGAAGGAGCGTCAATCATCACATCGCGGCCCGAGTTGTTTTTTGGGAATGCAATACAGTCGCGAATGCTGTCCAATTCGGCAAATAGCGAAACGTAGCGGTCTAAACCATATGCCAAACCACCGTGAGGAGGGGCACCGTAGGTAAAGGCGTTCATCAAGAAACCAAATTGTTCTTGTGCACGTTCGGGGGTAAAGCCCAAAATAGCAAACATTTTTTGTTGCAAGGCGCTATCGTGAATACGGATAGAACCACCGCCCACTTCTACGCCGTTAATAACCATGTCGTATGCATTGGCGCGTACTTTGCCAGGATCGGTATCCAACAAAGGAATATCTTCGGGTTTGGGTGCGGTAAAGGGGTGGTGCATAGCGTAGAAACGCTCAGTTTCGTCGTCCCATTCCAACAAGGGGAAATCTACCACCCATAGGCAAGAGTATTTGTCGGTAGGACGCAAGCCCAATTGACTACCCATTTCCAAACGCAATTCGCACAATTGTTTGCGAGTTTTGTTAGCGTTATCGCCACTTAAGATCAAAATCAAGTCGCCGGGTTCAGCATTAAAGGCAGCTTTTACTTGTTGCAATACTTCTTGGGTGTAGAATTTATCTACGCTCGATTTTACGTTACCATCGGCTTCGATGCGGGCATAAACCATGCCTTTAGCGCCAATTTGAGGACGTTTTACAAATTCGGTAAGTGCGTCCAATTGTTTGCGGGTGTAAGTAGCTGCACCTTTGGCGCAAATACCGCCCACGTAAGCAGCGTTGTCGAACACCGAGAAACCATGACCTTTTACAATGTCATCAATTTCTACAAATTTCATTTCGAAACGGGTGTCGGGTTTGTCGCTACCGTAGTATTTCATGGCATCGTGCCAAGTAATGCGAGGCAAATCGCCCAACTCAATGCCTTTGATGCTTTTGAATAGGTGTTTGCTTAGTCCTTCAAACATTTGGATTACATCCTCTTGCTCTACAAACGACATTTCGCAGTCAATTTGAGTAAACTCAGGTTGACGGTCGGCACGCAAGTCTTCGTCGCGGAAACATTTTACAATTTGAAAATAACGGTCAAAACCCGATACCATCAACAATTGTTTAAAGGTTTGAGGGCTTTGTGGCAAAGCATAAAATTGACCTGGATTCATGCGCGATGGCACTACAAAGTCGCGAGCACCTTCGGGGGTAGAACCAATCAAAACAGGAGTTTCAATTTCAAGGAAACCGTTGTCGTTAAGGTATTTGCGTGTTTCAAATGCCATTTGGTGACGCAATTCCAAGTTCTTTTTAACGGCGTTGCGGCGCAAGTCCAAATAACGATAGCGCATGCGCAAATCGTCGCCACCATCGGTATTGTCTTCGATGGTAAAAGGAGGTGTTTTAGCGCTATTAAGAATGGTAAAATCGCTTACTAAGATTTCGATGTCGCCAGTAGAAAGGTTGGCGTTTTTGCTGGTACGTTCCGATACCAAACCGGTAGCTTGTACAACAAATTCACGGCCCAATGCATTGGCTTTTTCGCAAAGTTCGGCGTTAGCATCGTCGCTAAATACCAATTGAGTGATGCCATAACGGTCGCGTAAATCAACAAAGGTCATACCGCCCATTTTGCGGATGCGTTGCACCCAACCGGCAAGGGTGACGGTTTGTCCAGCTTCTTGCAAGCTCAACTGACCACAAGTATGTGTTCTAAACATAAGGTTTATATTTAATGTGTAAATTATTACGTATGTTATGCTATTGGAGCAAAATAAATCATGCGCAAAATAGCATTGCAAATTTAACCTTTTCTATTGATTATACAAAGTTGCAACGTTTATTTAGGCATAAAAAAAGAGACTGACTTATTAGTCAATCTCTTAAAGTTGTCGGGGTAGCGGGATTCGAACCCACGACCCCCTGCTCCCAAAGCAGGTGCGCTAACCGGACTGCGCTACACCCCGAAAACGTGATGCAAAAGTAGTGCTTTGCTCTGAATTGTGCAAATATTTTAGCACTTTTTTTGCTACTTTTTTCTATCCAACATAAACTTCTAACAGTTTTATCTTATCGTCCTCTGGAATAAGAGCCGTGGGAAGATTACAAGCAGGAAAGAGAATGGTTTCGCCTTGTTTTATTTTTTGGTTGTGTTTCTTAGAGGATGCAAAAATGGCGCTTCCTTCTAAGCATATCCAAATAACAAATGAGTCGAGGCGTTTATAGTCAAATTTAATAAAAGTGTCCGCTTCTATTAGG
>JAFOFC010000075.1 GCA_017387515.1 Paludibacteraceae bacterium | reverse complement strand
TGGAGGTCGGAAAAAGATTTATATGTGCAAAAACGTTAAGCAAAATGTGTTGTTTGAGCGAAGCGAGTTCACATTTTGTAGTTTTTGTATGTGTAAATCCCGACCGGAAACCAAGTCGGAAGATGAAGCGCCGAAACGAAGAAGCAGTGGTTCGGGCCCTTCGACAAGCTCAGGGACCGAATTAAAGAAAAGCGATGAATGTTAGCGCGTTAGCAAGACTTTGACGCTTACGCCAACTTCAGAAATGCTGGTTGGATACGAAGTAGATACCACGGGATTACGCAATTGTAAATCGTAGAACAGATTGAAGCTAATGCGTTCACTAAACACGTAGTTAGCTAAGAACTTAAAGGTGGTTACCCAATCGCCTGCAGTTGCTTGCGATTCGTTCAATTCAATTTTATGCACCCAAGTTTTGGTATCCTTAATAGAGAAATCGGCACGCAAGGTTAAATCGTTGTTAACTTGTTTGCTAGACTGACCTTGACGCATCGAGAATTTTAAATCGCTAAATTTATAACCAATACCTACCACATACTCGTTATTATGCGATTCTACCAACTGATTGCTAGATAAATTCAAGCCCATATTACGCCCTTTGCGCCATTCTGCCTTAAACGAGAAGCTGTTCTTCATGTTTACATCGATACCCACCAACGGACTAAATTGCTCGTTAATGGTAACCGCACTAAAGGTATATCGACTAGAAGGAGTCACACCACCACTTAACACATCCTCAATATAACCAAAGTCATCGCCAAATCCTTCAACCCCCACAAAGGTTTGATCGGCATTATACGAACCAATTTGGTATTTACAGGTATACGCATGCGTCAAGTTAAAGCTACGGAAATTATCCTTAAACCATGGAATACGCATCAAAGCGTTACACGTTACCTGCCAGTTGGGCAAGAACGACCAGAAAGAAGGAATGGCCGACAAATTAACATTCTCTGTAGACCTACCAGCATAAGCCGCCAAGAAAGCAGGAATCAATACATCATCCGAATTTAACGAATAAGGCGTTACAGGATTGTATTTTTGTTGCAACCTAGACTGAATAGCGCTTCGGTACGATAAGAATCGATTAAACAAATCGGTACCCGAACCAGCAAACGCCGTACCAATGGCCACGTAACTCATAGAGAAACTACCATTAAGCGTAGTTAATTGGTTTTCGCCATTAACACCGCTTAAACGCACATCGCGGTTCTCTACCAATTGCCTATCGGCAGCCACATTGATTTTAAATCCAGGGAAAGGCTCTACCAAGGCCGTAGCCTTAAAGGTTTCGTTATGAATAAACTGAACGGGGTTATAAATAGCATCCGACGTAATTAACCATCCATTACTCAATGCCCTATTCAACATATCGTCGCTTTGTATACCAAACACAAAATCCCAACCAGGGGCCGTCATATCGTTATAGCTAGTTAAGCCCAAACAAGTAACACTAGGCTTAAAGCCAGGCAATACCGTACCATCGGTTTGTGCATAGTTAAACGACACATTGCGCAACAACATCAATACACGTGCAGCAGCATCCAAGGCTATGTTTCCAGCCGGTTGTTCGCCACCCGTTTGCACATTTACAGAAATTTCTACATCGTCCTTACCCGTAATAATAATGGTATTAGCATCCTTCACTTTGTAACTAATCTTGTACTTTTTACCATCCAAAGTAGCCTTTACACGGGGACGTTTATCGTTCAAACGGTGTCTAACCTCAACCGTTTCGCCTTTTCTAAGAATAACCTGCTTATCAAAATTACGCACCGGTTTTTTACGCTGTTTGCTATTAGTAGACGCAAATTTTTTATTTACCTCTTTTAAATACGACGACTTATTGTACAACGACTCAAAGTTTAACTTACCATCTACTTGCCACATACCCTTACTGGTTGCCGTATTGGCAATTACATCGGTACCATTCATCCATTGATAAGTACCATCGTACTTAAAGTTACCCGTCATCCAGTTAAAGACAGGCATTTTATTAAATGGAACAGCCCACGATGCGGTAAAACGTTGGTTATAATCTTGTGGAGAGCCCAATTCGCGCAAACTAGCCCATACCGTATCCTTCCACATTTCATACTCGTCAGGGTACAATTTACTATTAACCCCTCCTTCGTTTTCTTCTATCAACGAACGATTAGAGGTAGTAAGGGTTAGTTTGATGTTTTTGGTCAAATCCCATGCAAAATCAAAGTCGTTGTTCCACATAAAATCCTTAGCAAACGAGGGCTCGATGTCGGTATCGGGATTTTCAAAGTCGCGTACCACTTGTTCGTAGTAATTGCGAATAAAATTGGTTTTATACGACACCAATTTAGGCGCATAGTAGAATCCAAAATCGGTTAACCAATCGGCATGTTTTGATTTTTGCAACGCCTTAATTTTAGCAAAAGGCTCAACTGGTGTGGGCGACCACGAAAACTCGTACGAACCAAATGCATTGCAATATTGTTCTACCTCGCGCGTGGTGTTTGGATCGCGCGACAACGTTTCGGAGAACGAACCACCTATGGTAAAGTTAGAAGGATCCCAGGGACGAGGGCCTTTTTCGCTGCTCATGCCCACCCTAATGGTTGGCACCGATAAACTTTGGGTAATGGTCATATCTTGGGCTACACCCAAAATAGAATCGCGCATAGCCCTAGACGAAGCCGCTTCTAACGCATCGCTTAACAAAATATCCTTGTCTAACGGATTGTATTTAGGGTTAACAAACTCTTGCGACAAAGTATAGCGAACAGGAAGGGTTACATTGGCCTTTTCGGGGAACAATTTACCCAATTCTACGCTAGCATTTACGCTGTATTGATAGTAATCGTCTTGTCGACGTTCTTGCACCTTTTGCTCTACGCCACCATAGCCTATGGTTTCTAGTCTACCCGCAGCATTTAACTTAATAAAGTCAGACAAAGCCACATCCAAATTAGCACGGGCAGCCACACCACCTTGCTCATCAAATTCGGTCAGCAACAACTCATCCACCCAAACCTCTACCGATTTTTCGGTACGACTACCATTGCGTACCCCTATCATCACCACCTCAACTTCGCCCAAACTAGGATTACCCACAATGGTCATGCGGTTATTGGGGTTGTTATGGTCCATGGTAGAATAAGGCGTCAAGTTGGTAACCGATGAGCCATGACGGGCTTTTTCTTCGTTACGTGCTTTTTTCAAATCGGTTAAGAAATGAAGCGGCAAGGTAATCTTATTGGATTTAGGCCATACGGTTTCTCTATCAGCGGTAATGTTATTGGAATATTGTCCCTCGGGCGTTAAGGTTAAAGGCACCTCGTATTCGTAATAGTTGTTTTGGTAGTCCGAACCCATACGAATAAAGAGTTTCATTTCGCCGTCCTTCAAATTGGTAGCATTATCGTGCAAAGCTTCGGCGTGCACAAACATTTCCAACTGGCCATACTGACGCATATCGTATCCACCCAATTTTTTGTACAAAGCACGAGCATCCTTGGGGGCCAAATTGTGCACCTTAAACGACATGGATTGTTCGTTTTCTTGACGCACTTGTTGTTGGCTAGGGTCAATTTCGCGGGTTACACCAGGAGGTAATACGTAGTTAACGGGCGTTTTATCGGCATTTTCTTCGATGCTTACCGACGACATCTCTATCATAGCATCGTCGTGATAAAAACCACGTTCCAATTCTTTGGTATAAGTACGCCATTCGCCTTTTACCAATTCCATGGTAGCAAAACGAAGGTTTACATCTTCGGCAAAGTTGGTTAAATACAAACGCATAAAACGAATGGATTTAAAGCTTCTAATACCGCCTTTGGCTTGGTAATTTTCGGCATCACGCAAAGGTATCTTAAACTGATACCAGGTAACTTGCCCCATAGAACCATCTTTAAGGGTAACCGCCGACACTACCTGATCGGTAATAAAGTTACGGCCCACTTGCATGTCGCTAGGCCGCAACGAAATGGCGTATTCGTAATATTTTTCGGCATCGCCCATGGTATTATCCAAGTTAACATCCTCTACATCTGGGTTATTAGTAGATGCTGTAGTATACGACTCCGCCTCGTTAGTAGCTTGCGAATTACCCTCGGTTCCATTGTAATAACGATAACGATCCAATACACCTACCTCTTTGGCATCGTAATCCGACCCACGATAGTGATGGAAGTTATCGCCAGCAGGGTCGTTTAATGGCGATTGTGGGTCGGCCTCCATGCGCTCTATAGCTGCAGGATTCAATTTAGCCCTAAGTTTTTCTACAAAATGCTTGTAAGTATCGTGCTGGAATTCTTCATGGGTAAGCAAGCCATTTAACCCTGTATCTTGTTTCTTTCTGGCATCGGCTGCATTATCAAACGCATATACCACCGATTGTTTGGTAGGGGCTTTACCCCACTCGGTTTCTACTACATTATCGTCAGTAGCTTCTACAGGCATGCCATTTTCGTAGAATTTACGTCCATCGTGCAAAATATCTTCAGAAATATCACCCAAGTTGATGTACATATCACCCCCGCGCATCGAACCATCATTGTACACAAAGGGGTCCATCAACCAGAATTCCAAATATTCAATGTTATTGGTTTCAAAGTCGGTGGTTTCTAATTTGCGCATAATACCACCCCATTTGCCCTCGGGATTAGTTAACTTACCATCTTGGTCAAAGTTATCGGCATAAACGTTATATGGACCACGTTCGGTAGGATGGTATGCCAAGTCGAGCGTTTGAATGTAACTAGACTGTCCATATACCAGCTCTCTGTTGGGGAATATCTCGTTTTCTGATACTTGACGAACAAAGTGGTTAGAAAGTTGCGTTTTATCTTTTCTAATGTGCGATGGCGTATTAGAGGTGCTTTGGTTAAACATATTATCGATGTAATACCAAGACAACAACGCCCTGTTTTTACCGTATTCGATGTTATTTATCAACGAAGATTCAGCAAAACGCGATGGCGTACTTGCCAATCGCCAATTAGAAGCATAACGCACATCGAATCCTATGGTAGTAGCCTCAAAATCATCTACATACGCCTTACCTTGCGCTCCACGTGCCGACCCGGGTATCATGTGTGCAAATTCGGCATCAAAAGCAATGGTAGAAGCCTGTTTTAGGTTTAAAATAGGCAATTTATTCAACCAATCGGTAATGGATTGGAATTGATTTCGATACGAAGCATTCAACCCCCAAATGGTATTAGCAACAGGGTCATCGCCATACGACACCTTGCTAGTAAGGGGTTTCTCTGAGAAATACATGATGGTACCACCCAGGTTAAAATGATCGTTAAAGGCATAATTTAACGAAGTTCCAATCAACGATTTACGTTGCATGTTAAACATGGATTGACTCTCTAACGATACGCTAATAGGAGTTCCCAAATCAATTAAATCTTGATTCATAATGGTAACAACCCCCATCATATAATCGACGGTATAGTCTACGTTTTCGGTCAACACCATACCCCCTGCCGTTACTTTTACCGACCCTTTGGGAACGTTCATGGCATTCAGCCTAATTTCGGAGCCAGACGATGCACGGTACTCGCCTTCTAAATAGAATTTATTTTTTTCGGCAAATTCTTGGGCAGTAGTAAGCGTAGAGTCGTAAAGTTCTTGAAAACAATACTTATCGACCAATAGTTTATTGTTTCCTAACTTTTTAGCCAAATGCGAACCAAAGGGTTCTACTACAGGAAAAATTACCTTACCATTTTGAGCAATAATGGTATAGCCGTCTACAAAGTCAAAAATACCATCGCCTTTGGGTTTTTCGTTGCCATGCGAATCCAAATGGTCTAATCCCATTACCTTTAACAAGGGTTCTTTGGCAATAGGCCCCTCGGTTAAGTAACGCAAATCAATACCTGTAGAATCGTTTTTATACATGATATTCAGGCTGAATTTGCTTTCTTGCACCTGATAAGCGCCTAAGGCATAGATGTTTTTCATCATCAAATCCCAAGTGGGATGCATGGGCGATTTATCGGTCGATTTTAACAACTTCAGTGCCAATGGTTTGGCAAACTCGCTAGCCGAGTTAGACAATTCACCTACGGTGTATACCTTGCCTTGGTAGGTATACTGATAAGCAACCGCCAAAATTTCGTCGTTATTCAAGGCCGATTTTAACGAAATATACCCCAACTCTTTGTTTAAGGTATAATCGCCCTCGTCTAACCTACGTGCACCCTCTAATTTGGCATAGTCGGTACCACTTTCCATCGAAAGGCCTTTTAAATAGTTGTCTATCTCGTAAATATCGGGCAAACCGCCTGCCGATTGTACGACATTGGCAAACAAGGTATTGGCATTGTTAGCGGGCACTTTAGACGCCCCAGTTGGAGCTACAGAGGGATTAAAAATCTTTTCGGGCTCTGCCAAATCAGAAAAGCCCACAATATTGGTGGTATTTTGGTAGTTTACCGCATTTTTGTTGGTAACCCATACCTCGATGGCTGTAATAGAGATACCCGATGCAATATTGGGCACATCCTTCATCCATTCATCGTAATGATCGCGAAAATAGTGCGACAAAAAGTAGTGCCGGTTTTCGTCGTACTGATCTACAGGAATCATATAATCAGTGGTTTGCGCCCCGCTGGTATTGATGGTTTGCGACTCCGATTCTTGTTGCGAAAACACACCGCTCACGCTTAACTTTCCAAATTGCAAATCGGCCTTGATACCAAACAAACTGGTACTACCCGTAATAAGCGACCCGGTTAGCGGCATGCTTACATTACCGGCCTCTAATTTTTTAATGATATCGTCTTCTTTGCCTTCGTACTGCAACTTAAGCATAGACTGATCAAAATCAAAAGTAGCCTCGGTATTATAATTTAAGCCAAATTTTAGTTTATCACCTACCGAACCGGTTGCATTCAGTTGGATTTTTTCGTCAAAGTCAAAAGTTGGCGCAGGATTTTGTGAACGCTCACTAAGCGATGGGTCTTTTAACTTCTTAAAATTCAAACCAAAAATCAATTCTGCCGAACCTTGCAACTTAATTTGCACCCCACCAGGACCAAACACCCTATCAGCTTGACCAATGTCAAACTTCATTTCGGTTAGTGAAAACTGATGCTTGCGTTCTTTTTCTTCACGGCTACGTTGCAAGTAGTAATTTTGCATGGATTGTTGTGCCGTATATTGCAAATATTCATCGCTGCTTAAATAAAAAGGAACGCCTAGCGATTCTTCGCCCAAGGTGGTTTCAAAGTAGTATTTTCCCGTAACAGGGTCGTATTGAATGTTGGTTTCTAGGTTTTCTGGAGTAGGCAAGTCCAT
The DNA here is from genome assembly GCA_017387515.1 of Paludibacteraceae bacterium. Lineage (GTDB taxonomy): Bacteria > Bacteroidota > Bacteroidia > Bacteroidales > Paludibacteraceae > Enterocola. The sequence goes on along the minus strand of JAFOFC010000075.1, from coordinate 16,066 downwards.
GGGCGACACATCGTCCAAGTCATCGTGTGTTTCGGCGTAGTTTTTAGTGATAGGATAACGTAAACTATCCGATGCAGCAGGTGCATCTTGCGCATAGGTTACCTGCACACAAAGGGCAAGCACCCATAAAAGAATACAACAACGGATATTACGCCAGCAGTTTTCCAACTCCTACAACAATTTAAGGGCTTTCTTAATTACTTGTTCAACCGAAAGTGCAGGTTCGTCGGATAAAATTTTCTTGACTACTTTTTGCGATTGAGCCGCCACAAATCCCAACATAGACAGTGCAGCCACCGCTTCGGAAGCAATTTGAGTATTGGCGGTTGCATCGACCATAGCCGTTACTGGGCCCACCTCAAATTCGTTTATCTTATCTTTTAGATCGACTAATATTCGTTGTGCCGTTTTTAAACCAATGCCTTTTACCGATTTAATCACATGCACATTTTCGGTTCGAATAGCTTGGCACAATTCTGCAGCCGATAACGACGAAAGAATCATGCGGGCCGTTCCTGCACCTACACCCGACACCGAAATAAGCAATAAAAACATGCGTCTTTCGGCCGCGGTAGCAAAACCATACAACACAAATGCATCTTCGCGAATAGACTCGTACAAATACAATTTGGTTACCGATTTGTCTTGTATAGCACTATACGTTTGCAACGATATATTTACCATATACCCCACCCCTTGCGTTTCTAGTACTACATAAGTGGGAGTTATTTCTACAATATCGCCTTTAAGGTATTCAAACATAGTTTTTGGTGCTTATTACAATGAAACGACAAAGGTAGCAAAAAAATCTGCAAAACCTACAAAATGTCAACGGATTAAACCCACAAATAGTATATCCTTTAACGTTAAAAAAATCCAAAAGTACAAGACTTTTGGATTTTCAACGCTATATGGCTTACTATCAGGGTAAAAAAGCAACACTTCCAGGAATATCACCCGTGGTGTGCTTCCACAAAAGCTGCCCATCTGCATTGCAGTAAAAAAGCATTCCTGGGGTTACAAAATCAGAAGCATCGGTTATTATAATATCACCTACAGTAGGATGCACAGCCACCGAATAGGGATAGATTATTTTTTCTTGCACATCGGTGCTCAAAAACGAACCAGGGTTCATGGTATGCGTGCTCAAATTGATGGTATAATAATCGTAAATGGTTTTATACTCGGTGGCAGGGCCATACTCTATGTTAATTACATATGCCACATCGCCTTTAAGTGCAACAGATGTAACCCCTTTACCCAATGTCTTTACCACTTTTTCTGTTTGGGTATCCACTACATACAAATTAGCAGGCACATCACCGTAATTACCCCTACTACTAACATACAAACTACCATCGGGAGCTAAAAATACACGATGCAAATTAATAGCTACCTCTATTTTTTTTATTTCGGTAAAACTTTGCAAATCAATAACAGACAAGGTGTTATCGTAATTCTCTGGGGTATATCCACCCGAGTTAGCCACGTATAATTTACCGTCTTTAATGGCCATTTCTTCGGGCTGACGACCCACGGTTACCGACCTGCCTAGTTGCAAGGTAGTTGTATCCATCTCTACTACATACCCAAGTTGCGTTCCGCCCATTTGCATTTGACCTGCATACGAGCTAAAATAGACTTTATCACCATCAAACGTCATGCAACGCACGTTGGGAATCTCTACCGAAGCCAAGTGTTTTGCCGTTTTAGCATCCATCACTTCTACCAAGTTAGAGCCATTGATAATAGCATACATTTTACTGCCATAAATGGCCAACCCTGTACCCACATCGCCCAATTGGCCAATAATAGACGGATTGCGCACAGGGAATACATCTTGTTGATACTCACCCGTTTGATACTCAAAATAGTCTAAGGTAGCTTTATTTGCCCCCATTACACCCTCGTTTAGCACATAAAAGCCTTGATAATCGGCCGTTACATCGGGGTATGTGGGGTTATCGTCTGGATTAGGGCCTGCAGGCTCATCCACACCTGGGGTACACGCCATTACCGAAATGACTAACATAAAAAGGTAAAGATTTTTTTTCATCTTAATTACTTGTTAAACGTTATTTTTAAAGTTACTTTGCCGTTTAGCCCCGGCATGGGGTAATTGCGCACCACCTCGTATTGGCGGTTGCTCAAATTATTTATATCGGCCGAGATAAAATAATCCATTTGTTTATGCGAGAAAGTAGTGCCAATGGACAAATCGTGTGTGTACCATGGTTCTACATAATTAACGGGAATATTGGCACTTTGTTCGTATCGCTCGCCTGTATACAAAAAACTATAGTTTAGGTGCCACCCTTTATAACCCAACTGCAACAATGCCGAAGCACTGTGCCAAGGGGTATAAGCAATTTGCCCGCCATAATAAGGACTATTGGGATTTGAAAGGTCTTTTGCCTGGGTAAAGGTATACGTTCCTTTTACCCCCATCGACCAATTATCGTCAAACCTAAATCCCATATCAAACGTAACATCGGCACCTATAATTTGCACCTTACCCAGGTTCATCATCTGCCAACGGAACGGATTGGCCGCTGGTACCGAAACAATTTTATTGGTTACATAATTATAATAAGCATCTACTTGAATACCAATCGATTCTACTACTTGAGCCGGACGTTGATAACGATAAGTTACCCCTAAATCTACCTGATCGGCCATTTCGGGCTGCAACGAAGCGTTGCCAATAAACGTATAATACAAATCGTTAAAGGTAGGCATTCTAAAGGCCCGTTTATAAAAAGCACGAATATCAAACACCTTGTCTAGCATAGGGCGCACCGATAGCACCACAGCCGGGGTAAATACGTGCCTAGGAGCACTTGCCACCCCTTTTTCTACTTGCTCGTGCACAAAAGTACCCAACACGCTGGCTTGCAACTTTACGTAATTCCAATTAAAATCGGTTACCGCCGATACATAGCCCGTATAACGGGTAGGAAAAACAAATCCTTGCACATCACTGTCCAAATAATTCCACTGAAAATCGGCCGATAATCCCAATTTCCACCACCTAAAAACCGTAAAAGCATTGGCCACCGAAACGTAAGTTTCTTGCTGGCGATACGTATTATCAATGTAACGAGTAACGGTGTCGGGATTCAAATAACGGGTATAATCATAGGCATACTTTGCCTTTACCATCAGCTGGTAAAACGATAAAACTTGTTGATTGTACGATGCTTGCACAAAAAAATTATCGTCCCATTGCCGTTGATGATGTTCGTATACATTGCGTGCCACATACCCAGGAAGCCCTCTGTTAGAATAATAGTTGTAGATTTGCGCTTTCCAACTGCCCTTATACAATTTTCCAAACACCGCAGCCTCTGCTCTAACGGCATTTATATCGGCATTTTCGCGCACCAACGTCGTGTCGTAAAGCACTGTTCCATCGGGTGCCGTTTTGTAGTTTCTAAAATGATATCGCCCCGTAGCATACGTATACTCGGCACTTACCGATGTAGCTATCGAATCGGTCCATTTTTGCTGCCATAACAAAGCAGGATTAGCCAACCCAAACGAACCCGCTTTCATGGTTGCCGTTAACTTAGTTTTTCCTTGACTAAATTCGGGGTGTTTAGTTGCTAGGTAAATGGTTCCAGCAGCACCATAGTCTTTTGCCGACTGCAATATTTCTGTTTTATGACCATTATACAGCTGAATTTCTTGCAAATTATCGATAGAAAAACGACCCAAATCAATTTGTCCATTTTGCGCATTACCCAGCTGAATACCATCGTAAAACACCCCCATTTGCTGGGTACCCATACTACGAATGTTAATGGTCTTAATACCTCCAACACCACCAAAATCTTTTAGTTGCACACCCGAAAAGAAGCGTATAGCATCGGCCACTGATTGTGTATTAAGCAAAGTTAAGGCTTTACTATCCATTACCTGAAGCGGCACTGCGCTGCGCTGCTTACGAGGCTGAATAAATTCTACCTCGTCTAATTGATGAATGGTAGTAGTATCGATGGGTGCAAACACAACCAATTGCCCATACACTTGGGTGGTGCACAGCCAAACAAATAATAATAAAAAAGAAGGTAAAAAACGTTGCATAAAACCAGCCCTTTGCGCGAAAGCTACGTTAAAAATACGTTATTGGCAGGTCTTCTGACTTGTTTCGTTTCAAACTCCTTCCCAACCTACTAGGTCAGTGGATTTAGATGCGTTTGAAGTGATTTGTGAAACTTACAGCAGCGCGACTGTTCAGGATTTTCACCTGATTCCCTTTTCAATAAAACAACGAACGTTGCTTCATCACCAATAGGGGGCAAAGGTACGATAAATAAATGAGAAATGAAAAAGGAGAAAGGAGATTTTATTTTTTTGTTGAATCGTTGAATTGGTGAGGCGCTATGTCCGAATTAATGCTCAATGGTAGGATCGTACTCGTTGATACGATCGTTAGAAAGGTATTTTTTAGTTTCCGACGCTACGATACCGCTAAGAAGCAACAAAGACACCAAGTTAGGCACGGCCATAAGCGCATTAGCACAGTCCGAGAACACCCAAACCAAATCCAGTTTGGCTACGCAACCCACAAACACCGCTATAGACCAAATAATTCTAAAACCAACCAGCACCTTTTTGCCGCCAATGTACTCCACGCAGCGTTCGGCATAATAAGACCATCCTAAAATGGTAGAAAAGACAAAAGTAAGCAAGGCTATTGTTAACAAACCACTACCCCATACATGCAACTTTCCAAAAGCCATGCTGGTTAAAATAGCCCCATCAGAGAAGTTTATATCAGGATAAGCCAATACACTAGATACCAGAACAATACCCGTTAAGGCACAGATAATAACCGTATCCCAAAAAGTAGCAGAAGAAGCAATCAAAGCTTGTTTTACAGCATTTTCTGTTTTGGCAGCAGCCGATACAATGGGCGCGGAACCCATACCCGACTCGTTAGAGAACAAACCACGCGATATACCATAACGCATAGCCAACATAATACCACCACCGGCAAAACCACCCCCTATAGCCTCGGCACTAAAAGCCGATTTTAGTATCAAAAGCACGGCATCGTCTACCCAAGCAAAATTAAAACATAAAATGGCCACACAACCCACTATATAAATTAATGCCATAATGGGCACAAACACCTCACACACACGCGATAGCCACTTTATTCCACCCATGGTTACCAACCCTACCAACACCGCCATTATCGCACCCGAAACATACGTAGAAACGCCAAAATTCTCGGCCAACAACGTAGACACAGAATTAGCCTGGGTCATATTACCAATACCAAAGGCTGCACAAATAGTTGCTATACAAAAGAAAAGAGCTAACCATTTCTTTTTCAATGCACGCTCTATCACCACCATAGGACCACCAATCATGGTACCATCGGATGTTTTATAACGGTATTTTACCGACAACAACGCTTCTGCATACTTGGTAGCCACACCAAAAACACCCGTTAGCCAACACCAGAATACAGCACCTGGGCCACCTAACGCAATAGCGGTTCCCACCCCCACAATATTACCCGTACCAACCGTAGCCGCCATGGCCACCATCAGCGCACTAAAATTACTAATATCGCCCCCAGCAGCACTCCCCTTTAAGGTCATTTTAATGGCCTTACCTAAATAACGCTGTATACCACGGGTTTTAAATGTTAAAAATAGGTGCGTTCCAAACAGCAACACTACCATTGGAATGCCCCATAAAAAACTACTTAATTGGGATAATATATCAAGTATAAAACTCTGTATTTCACCCATTTACTTTTCTTAATTCAAAATTAGCTCCTAAGTATTTTTCGCGAACAATGGGATTATCGGCCAATTCTTCGGCTGTACCTTGAAACATCACCTTACCCTCAAACAACATATAAGCCCTATCGGTAATACTCAATGTTTCGTGCACATTATGGTCGGTAATTAAAATACCAATATTCTTATCTTTTAATTTGGCCACAATTTGCTGAATATCCTGCACGGCAATAGGGTCTACCCCCGCAAAAGGTTCATCCAACATAATAAATTTAGGTTCTATGGCCATACACCTAGCAATTTCGCACCTACGACGTTCCCCACCAGAAAGTTGATCACCCAAACTTTTACGCACTTTATTTAAGTGAAACTCATTAATAAGCGACTCTAACTTTTCTCGTTGATACTCTTTAGAAAATTTAGTCATCTCTAATACCGCACGAATGTTGTTTTCTACCGTCATATGGCGAAAAACAGACGCTTCCTGTGCCAAATAGCCAATACCATGACGGGCACGTTGGTATACCGGAAACTTAGAAATATCCAAATCATTCAAATAGATTTTACCCGCATTGGGTCTAACCAAACCAGTAGTCATGTAAAACGTAGTGGTTTTACCAGCCCCATTGGGTCCCAATAAACCTACAATTTCGCCTTGCTCTACGTGTATAGACACATCGTTTACTACCGTACGCTTGCCATACGTTTTAAACAAATGCTCGGTACGTAATACCATTTTTTCTGGTTCAGCACTCATCTATTTAAATAAATTTTTCGTTATCAGGCAACATGCTCACATCGTTTACAAACTGACGAATACGTTGTTCGTCAGAACGTTTGCAAACCAACAAAGCATTATCCGATTCTACTACAATATAACCTTCTAAATCGTGTAATACCGCCAATTTACCTTCGGGCAACACCACAATGTTATCTTTACAATCGTAGGTAAGTGCTTGGCATTTTAGCACTACATTATTATCTGCATCGGGGGTAGAAAGATCGCAAAGGGCTCCCCAAGTACCCAAATCAGACCATCCAAAATCGCCATACAACACATGAACACTTTGTGCATGCTCCATAATACCGTAGTCGATAGAGATATTTTGACACGATGGGAACATCTCGTCAATAAATTCTTGCTCCTTATCGGTATTCATATAAGGCATACCCGCCTCAAATTTTTGCGAAATCTCTGGCAAGAAATCTTTAAAGGCTTGGTCGATGGTTTTTACGCTCCACATAAATACACCCGAATTCCAGAAAAACTCGCCACTTTGCATAAAGATGGTAGCCATTTCTAGGTTAGGTTTTTCGGTAAAGGTTTTTACCTTTTTAAAATCACCCTCACCCTCGTCGCTAGCTTGAATGTAGCCATAACCCGTTTCAGGACGATTGGGTTTAATACCCAACGTAAGTAAATGATTGGTTCCTGTTACAAAGTGTAAGCCACGTTCAATGGCATTTAAAAACTCCATCTCTTTGGTAATCAAGTGGTCTGAAGGAGCCACCACCATCGATGCATCTGGATTAATGGCCTTAATATGGCTCATGGCATACGCAATACAAGGAGCTGTATTACGACGACAAGGTTCTAACAACACCTGATTCTCTTTAATAAGAGGCAATTGTTCCAACACCAAATCTTTGTAGGTACTGTTGGTTACAATCAAAATATTAGACGCAGGAATTACTTTAGAAAATCGATCAAATGTCATTTGCAACAACGAACGACCGGTTCCAAAGAAATCTAAAAATTGTTTTGGGCGGTTATTACGGCTAAAAGGCCAAAAACGGCTGCCCACGCCACCTGCCATAATAACGCAATAGTTATTGTAATTCATGATTGTGATGTATTTTATAGTACGATTTACAAAAATACGTAAAGAATTTTGATAAAAAAATTTTTTTATATGAAAAACTTTACATACCTTTGCAACCGCAAACAAGCAATAAGCCATTTGCCCAGATGGCGGAATCGGTAGACGCGCTGGTCTCAAACACCAGTGGATTCACTTCCATCCCGGTTCGACCCCGGGTCTGGGTACCAAAAAGAGAAGTCAAACGACTTCTCTTTTTTTATTTCAAAAACCAGCTAAACCAGGCCACTTACCCGCCAGCCCCACACTACAAAACAAACTTACACACAAACAGCGCCGCTAAAATATAGGTTGAAATGGGCACTTTCTTTACCTCTCCGGCAAGCAACTTAATGGCCACATACGACAGCAAGCCAAAAGCTATACCATTGGTAATACTACAAGAGAAAGCCGTCATGGTAATGCACAACATAGAGGGTATGGCCTGAGAATAATCAGAAAAATCTACTTTTACCACAGAACTCATCATCATAAAACCCACCAAAATTAAGGCTGAACCCGTTGCAGCACCCGGCATGGCTACAAAAATAGGCGCAAAAAACAGCGACATAATAAAACAACAAGCCACCGTAAACGAAGTTAAACCTGTTCTACCCCCTGCCATAATACCCGACGTACTTTCTACAAAGGTAGTAACCGTACTACTACCCAACATTGCACCTGTTGTAGTAGCAACCGCATCCACCATAAACGCCTTTTTCATCCAAGGCATTTTGCCCGTTTTTTTATCCACCATATCGGTATGGTGAGCTACCCCCAACAACGTACCTATGGTATCAAACATATCGACAAACAACAAGGTAAATACCAGCAACCAAAAATCTACGGTTGCCACGTACGACCAATCAAACTGACACACAATGGATGCTGGCGAAGGTGGTACAGATACCACACCTGTGTAATGCGTAACTCCCATGGGGATACCAATCAAGGTAGTAAGCAGAATGCCCCACAACATAGCCCCTGGCACTTTTTTATACAACATAACAGAGGTGATTACCAAGCCTATGCTACAAAGCAAAGCAGGACCAGAAGTTATATCACCAAACTTTACCATGGTTGCAGGGTCTTTTACAATCAGTTCGGCACTTTGCATGCCTAAAAACAACACAAACAGGCCAATACCTGCACCAACGGCCACGTGTAAACATTTTGGAATGCTATACACAATTTTTTCTCGCAAATTGGTAAGTGTTAAAAGAATAAAGATAACACCCTCTACAAACACAGCCAATAACGCTACGCGCCACGAATGCCCCATAGAAAGACAGATAGTATAGGCAAAAAATGCATTCAATCCCATACCCGGAGCCAAAGCAAACGGAAGTTTGGCATAAAGTGCCATCAACAAGGTTGCAAAAGCCGAAACAATTACCGTAACCGTAAAAACCGCTCCTTCGTCCATTCCTGTTGCTGCCAATATTTCGGGATTAACGGCCAATATATAGGCCATGGTAAAGAAAGTGGTTAGCCCTGCCATGATTTCTTTTTTTACTTGGTGCTGCTTACTATCAAATCCAAACAGTTTCAACAACCACGTACCTTTCTTACTATTGTCTACTTGTGCATTCATACGAATCATATACCTTTGATAAACTGGCACAAAAGTACAAAAAAAAAGACCAACCCAAACCAATGAGTCGGTCTTTCCCACATGAAAAAGTTAGTTTATTAAGCAAAAGACAATCATTTAATCCAAAGCAAATCGTACATTTACACGACAGTCTATTTTAATGCTCTCAAAATCTAAATCAGGCACATCGCTACCCGCAATGGCATCTTCTGCCACACCGTTTGCTTTCATCAACATAGGACGATTGTAATTACGAACAGGAGTAAAATCGTTTTCGCTGATATAAATTGCTTTGCCCAAAGGTTGATCAACGGCATCAGTTAAGATTTTTGCCTTACGTTTAGCATCGCGCATGGCTTCGGCACGTGCCTCGTCCTTGTATTGCTCTATTTTTGAGCATTTAATCTGATTAATAGACACCTCAGATATACCAATTTGGTCTAAGGCCATCATTACTTGCATCACTTGCTTAGCATTGGCTGTTTTTAGTTTGTATGCCTTGCTTAATTTTACCTCGCTCTTACGCCATTTGCGGGCCATAAAATCGCTTGACATATCTACTACAGTCAAATCTTTTTTTGTATCAATACCTACATTTTTTAATGCCTTCAACATCTCTTTTTCCAATTCTTCTAACGACTGTTTTTTGGCATAATCTTTTTCGTTGATAACGATACTCAAATTAATTTCGTCGGGAGCAACGTATTTTTCACATTTACCAGTAACCTCTATGTAAGGGGTTTTGCTAAAATCTTGTGCAAAGGCAGTAGCTACGCCAAAACCCATCCACAAGGCCAACGAGGCAATCATTACTTTTGTTTTCATCTTATTCTAAGATTGGTATTTGGTTATTATCACTATCTATTTAAATACGTACGGTTACTTGAATGGGCGAGAAAGGAGGGGTAATGCGCACGTGATTTTTTATTGGGCGACGAGGTGCAACAGGCCTGCCATGACCGCAGTGGTTACAATGGCTTTTGTGGCAGTGGTGACAACTTTTGCCGTGCTTATCCTTTTTATTATCCTTTTTGTTTTGTTTTTGTACTACCTCTTTTTTAGGTTTTTGAGGGCCATCATGGTGTTTATGATTATCGGCCATTACAGAAGTGGTTCCTAACAATAAAGTAACTACGCTTACTAAAAATAATTTCTTGTTCATAGCTGTAAATTTTAATTTGTTTATTTCCTATTTATTAACCAATCCGTAGAACTACCGGTTTTGTTCTGCGGTTTGTCTCTTTGACCATAGGCGTAAACGTTTGTTTAATTTACAGCATGTTAAAAAGTTTTCAGAAAATTCAAACAAAAGTAAAAAGAGGATGCTAACAAAAGGCTATTTAGAAGCATAAATGCCTGTACATAAGCAATAAAATGGCAATGCTGCAGAAAAATACGTAATATCAAACATGGACGTAAAAATCATAGTCCAAGCATGGTTTAAAAGCATTTTTTCTGCAAAAGCCAATACAACCAATAGGGTTAACAGGTATCCAATTAGCGCGTAAACAGTCTGCTGTTTGCCAGAAAAATAGAGAACAGAAAAGATGGCTATGCAAGCAAATAGCAACAAAACCAACCAACTTCCTTGGCGGGTTTGTAACACAAATGGATTGTACTGAAAATACAGCAACATGTTACCATCCCAACACAAGAATGGTAAAAAAGTAAGCACAAAAACAAGCAACAAAATGCCTACAAACGTACATTGTTGCTTAAACGACAATTGCAGAAACTGTTTTCCGTACAATACCGCCATGGGAACCAAAGCTACAAATCGGGTAGAAGCCAATAATCCCATTATACACGCCAATCCTACCACATGTTCTGACAGGGATATCTTTTTATGCTGCAACCAAACCACTAACGTTGCTACCAACAACATATTAGTAATTAAATCGCTTCTAACGGCTACCTCGTACCAATAAGCAGGCGACAAACACAACAAGCAAGTTACTAACAATGTCGTTTTTGCGCCATACGCTTTATATACCACCCAACACAACATAGCAGTAACAAAAAAAACTGACAGCCCAACATTGCCTAATACATAAAAAGGGAAATGAAAAAGTTGCCATACGGGAAAAGGCGACCCGTAGCCTCCTAAATGCGTTCCTGCAGCATAAGGATAATTGCCTTGCAAGCACTCATCCCAAAAGAAATGAATAGCCGACCACCTATCTACCTGCAAATCATAGGGGTTAATAGCATACTGAAGCCATAATCCACCTATTAACAACGCCGCCAACAAAGATAATCCCATGTAGGTAGGATGTTTTATTCGTTGCACACCCCAACGCATCGCATACAGCAACAATACACCCACCAACACATTCAAAACTCCTATACCTACATAATAAGGAGTAACTCGCTGTGTGTATTTAAGTACAAACAACAAGTTGATAAATAAATAGGGGGCATAAGCCCCCCAAGTAGATATGGTAACTTTTGCTAACATTATTTTACCTCTTCAAACTCTACATCTTCTGCTTTTGATTTATCAAAACGCTTGTTTACTGGTGATTGATGCTGGGTTTGTTGGTTATTAGACGGCTGTTGATAGGTTTGCTGACGGTTGGCATTTTTAGATCGAGATAGAAAAATCAATACACGAATAATTGGTCCAACTATCAGGCATAAGAAAATAAAACCTATAAATAAAAGGAAACTCATTTTACGATTTTTTTGGTTGCTTGTACGAATAAATAATAAAGAATATTCCCAATAGAATAAACGGTATACTTAACAACTGACCCATATTTAGCACCATATCGGCTTCGAAAGCTGCTTGATCGTTTTTGATAAATTCTACTAAGAAACGTATCGTAAAGAATACTGCAAAAGCCGTGCCACAAATTAAGCCCTCTTTTTTACGGGCATTGGTGCGCCAATATAGGTACATCAACAAGACAAACAACAATAAATAGCCACCCGCTTCGTACAGCTGCGTAGGATGACAGGCTGGAATCATATTCAGTGGCGTACCTGCTGGAAACTCGCGTACAAACTGAAAGCCCCAAGGCAACGAAGTTGGACCACCATAAATTTCGGAATTCATCAAGTTGCCCAAGCGAATCATAGCTCCTACAAATACGGCAGGCCCCATAAATCGGTCGCCAAACCACAAAAAGGTTTTATGAAACGTGTATTTACACAATAACCACGACGATATAATAATAGCAATAACACCGCCATGACTAGCCAAGCCCCCTTTCCATACCATAAAGATTTCGGATAAATGTTGGCTATAATAGGCCCAATCGTAAAAAAACACATGGCCCAAACGTGCCCCAACAATAGTAGCTATAATGGTATATATTAGCACTTTATCGGCCCAATCATCGGGGCAGTTCTCGCTTTTAAACATTTTAGCCAATAGCGTAATGCCCACAATAAAACCCAATGCATACAGCAATCCATACCAACGCACCGACACAGGCCCCATGCTAAACGCCACAGGATCAACGTTCCAAGTTATGTATAATAACGTATTCATAAATTTACTCTCTGTCAAGAATTGTATTTAAAATCAATTCTTACCGCAACATTGTTTGTATTTTTTACCACTTCCGCAAGGACATGGATCGTTACGACCTACTGTTTTTTCAACATGAACAGGTTGTGGTTTTTGACGCTCGCGGGTATCTTGCTGACCAGCTTGCATAATATCTGATTTTTGCGACTGATATTTGCTGTAATCTTGGCGTTTTTCTGGAGCCGCTTCGCGCACAGCATCGCCCTCGCGTACAGGTAATTGAACACGCATTAACACGGTAATAGCCTTGTAGTTAATGGTTTCTACCATTTTCTTGAACAAATTATACGATTCTAACTTGTAAATCAACAAGGGGTCTTTTTGTTCGTAGCTAGCATTTTGTACCGATTGGCGTAGTTCGTCTAATTCGCGCAAGTGTTCTTTCCAAGCATTGTCGATGGTATGCAACAACACCGTTTTTTGGAACGCTTTCATAACGGCTTTGCCTTGCGAATTGTACGCTTCTTCTAGGTTAACAGGAATATTGTACATCAACTTGCCATCAGTAAATGGAATAATGATGTTTTTGTATTGTTTACCTTGGGTTTCGTACACGTTTTTAATTACAGGGAAGGCCAATTCGTTAAACTTATCTAGTTTACGTTGATAAGCCGCCATTACTGCCTCAAACATTTGTTGCGTAAAGTCTTCTATTTTTTGGCGCGACGCTTTTTCGTCTAAACGAACATCGATGGCAAACCAACGCATCATATCGTGGCGGAATTGTTCGGTATCGTTGCTGCCGTAAAACTCTTCTGCCAAAGCAGCCACAGCATCGTACACCATATTAACAATATCCAAGCCAATGCGTTCGCCCATTAAAGCGTGACGACGACGCGCATAAATTACTTTACGTTGCGCATTCATCACGTCATCGTATTCCAACAAGCGTTTACGCACGCCAAAGTGGTTTTCTTCTACTTTCTTTTGGGCTCTTTCTATCGATTTAGAGATTTGTTTGTGTTCAATCATTTCGCCCTCTTCAAAACCTAAACGGTCCATTACGGTAGCCATGCGATCCGATCCAAACAAACGCATCAAGGTATCTTCGAACGATACGTAGAATACTGAAGAACCTGGGTCACCTTGACGTCCCGAACGACCACGCAACTGACGGTCGATACGGCGGCTTTCGTGGCGTTCTGTACCAATAATGGCCAAACCACCTGCTGCTTTTGCTTCGGGCGTTAGCTTAATGTCGGTACCACGACCTGCCATGTTGGTGGCAATGGTAATAGTACCAGGACGACCTGCTTCTGCTACAATATCCGCCTCTTTTTGGTGCAATTTAGCATTTAACACTTGGTGAGGCATTTTGCGTATGTTCAGCATTTTGCTCAACAATTCAGAGGTTTCTACAGAGGTAGTACCCACCAATACAGGACGACCCTCGGCTACTAATCGCTCTATCTCGGCAATAACGGCATTGTATTTGGCACGTTTGGTTTTGTACACACGGTCGTTTAAGTCGAAACGAGCAATGGGTTTATTGGTTGGGATTACCACCACATCCAATTTGTAAATATCCCAAAACTCGCCTGCTTCGGTTTCGGCTGTACCCGTCATACCAGCTAGTTTGTGGTACATACGGAAATAGTTTTGCAAGGTAATGGATGCAAAGGTTTGGGTAGCGGCTTCTACTTTAACACGTTCTTTGGCCTCGATAGCTTGGTGCAAACCGTCAGAATAACGACGTCCGTCCATGATACGACCGGTTTGTTCGTCTACAATCATTACCTTGTTGTCCATCACCACGTATTGATCGTCTTTTTCGAACAAGGTGTATGCTTTTAATAGCTGTTGGATGGTATGTACACGTTCCGATTTAACCGCATACTCTTGCATCAAAGCATCTTTCTTTTCTAGCTTTTCTTCGTCACTCAAGTTGGCTTTTTCAATTTCGGCTAGTTCGCTACCGATATCGGGCAACACAAAGAAAGTGGCATCTTCGGTATCGGTCGATATTAAATCAATACCTTTATCGGTTAACTCAATGCTATTGTGTTTTTCGTCGATTACAAAATACAAATCGTCGGTAATTTCGTGCATACGACGGTTGTTTTGTTCCATATAAACCGCCTCGGTACGCAACATACCGGCTTTTACGCCTTGTTCGCTTAAGAATTTAATCAAGGCTTTGTTTTTAGGCAACCCTTTATAGGTGCGAAACAAAAGGATGTTACCTTGCTCTTGTTCTTTGCTATCGGACGATGCCAACAAACGTTTTGCTTCCGACAATAATTTAGTAGCTAATTTCTTTTGTTCGTCTACAATGCGTTCTACTTTAGAGCGATATTGCTCAAACAATTGGTCTTCGCCTTTGGGCACAGGACCAGAAATAATAAGCGGCGTACGCGCATCGTCAATCAATACCGAGTCAACCTCATCGACAATGGCATAATGGTGTTTGCGTTGCACCAAGTCGGCTGGCGACGAGGCCATATTATCGCGCAAGTAGTCAAAACCAAATTCGTTGTTGGTACCAAAGGTAATGTCGGCGTTGTAGGCATCACGACGAGCATCCGAATTGGGACGGTGTTTGTCAATACAGTCTACACTCAACCCGTGGAACATGTACAAAGGTCCCATCCACTCCGAGTCACGTTTTGCCAAGTAGTCGTTGACGGTAACCACGTGCACCCCTTTGCCAGCCAAGGCATTCAAGAAAACGGGCAAGGTAGCCACCAAGGTTTTACCTTCACCTGTTGCCATTTCGGCAATTTTTCCTTTATGAAGTGCCACACCACCAATTAATTGCACATCGTAGTGTACCATATCCCACTTCATCGCATTACCACCTGCAGTCCAACTATTTTGGAAAATGGCATTTTCGCCATCGATGGTTACAAAATCAAATTTAACGGCTAATTGACGGTCAAAATCGGTAGCTTTCACCACAATTTGGTCGTTTTGCGAAAAACGACGAGCCGTATCTTTGATAATAGCAAATACCTCGGGCAAATATTCGTCCAATGCATTTTCGGTTAGATCTAAAATTTCTTTTTCTAGTTTATCTACCTCGGCATATAAACTTTCGCGTTCGGTAAGCTCGGTTTGTTCAATTTGTTCTTTTAACGCATTAATGCGTGCCATTTGTTCGTTACCACGCGACTGAATATCGGTTCTAATGGCTTGCAATCTATCGCGCAAATCGTCATCAGACAAGGTTTGAATAGAGGGTTCAATACTTTTTACCTTGTCTACATATGGCATAATTTCTTTTAAATCTCGTTGCGATTTGGTTCCAAATAACTTGGCTAAAAAATCAGAAAAGCCCATAATTTTATGTTGTTTTGTTTATTTTCTATTTAATATGGTG
>JAFOFC010000074.1 GCA_017387515.1 Paludibacteraceae bacterium | reverse complement strand
AGCATTGAATAAACGAATATACAATGATAGAAAAATACATCCTAGACCATTCGCAACCCGAATCGGAGTTGCTGCAAAAACTTACCCGCGAGGTAAACATTGGCATGTTGCATCCCCACATGCTATCGGGCCATATTCAGGGTAGGTTGCTTAGCATGTTGGTACACATGCTAAAACCCCATCGTATATTAGAGTTAGGTACTTATGTAGGCTATTCGGCCATTTGCATGGCAGAGGGCTTGCCTGCCGATGGAAAAATCATTACCATCGACATTGACGACGAAATTGAAGACATTGCCCGTGGTTACATAGCCCAATCGCCCCATGCCGACAAAATAGAAATGTTGGTATGCGATGCCTTGGAGTGGTTGCCCACCTGCAACGAAACCTTCGATTTGGTGTTTATGGATGCCAACAAGCGTCATTACATTGAATACTTTGAGGCGGTAATAGACAAAGTACGTCCGGGGGGCTTTATCTTGGCCGATAACACCTTGTGGGGTGGTAAGGTGGTAGAAAAAGTAGCATCGAACGATTACCAAACCCAAGGATTGCTTCGCTTTAACGATTACCTAAAAACCGTTCCTGGTATTGAGTATTTTATTTTACCTTTGCGCGACGGAATTACTTTTATTAGAAAAGGAGAAAGGAGAAATGAGAAATGAGAAATAAATGGTTTGTGGCCTTATTTTGTGCGATGGGAACGTTCGCTTGGGCGCAACAATCGGTGCTGGATACGCATCCCAAGCATTTGTTTGAAACGGGCAAAAGCTTGTTTGAAGCTAAAAATTACCCAGCTGCCAGCCGTTGTTTAGAGGACGCGTTGCACACGGGTGCCTTTGCGGGTACCGAAACCGAGCGTCAGGCGCACAACTACGTGGCGTTATCGGCCTTTTATCAACAAAAAGACGACGCTGCCCATTTGCTAGAAGAATATGCCGAGCATTATCCCTACGCTTCTAACATCGAACAGGTGCAGCTATACATAGGTATTTTAGAATTAGAAGAAGGCAAAAACAAGCCTGCGCTAAATCGTTTTGAAAAAATACGGTTAAACCAACTAGATGCCCAAGATGGTATGGCTTTGCAATACTACCGTGGTGTGGCGTATAGCAAACAAAAAAAATACGATAAGGCCGCATACGAATTGGGTCAACTGCTAAAAAGCGGAGCAGGCAGTTACCAAGAAAACGCTACTTACTATTATGGTTATGCACAGTATCAGTTGGGCAACTATACCGAGGCGTTGGCTAGCCTTAAAAAGATAGAGAATACCCCTGCTTTTAAGCAACACGCTCCTTACCTTATTTGTCAGCTGTATTTTTTGCAAGATAATTGCGAAAAGGCTACCGAATATGGCAGCAAATTGTTAGACCAAAAGGCCACCGGCACCAAATCGGAACGCCAAAAGGCCGAAAAACAAAAGGCCGAGATAATGCGCATTATGGGTACTTGTGCTTTTAGAAGTAACCAGTACCAACAAGCCGCTACTTATTTAGAAGATTATCAAAAAATTACCCAACGCATTAGCCGCGAAGACTGGTACTTGTTGGGTATGGCTTATTATAACTTGCAACAATACGACAAAGCCATAACGGCTTTAAGCAAAACCACCTCTAAAAAGGTAGATAGGCTAACCCAAAATGCGTATTACCACATTGCGTTGTCAAATTTACAGTTGGGCAATAAAGCCAAGGCACGCATGGCCTTTGAGCAAGCATCCAACGCCGATTTTGATAAAAATATTCAAGAGGATGCGCTGTATAATTATGCGTTGGTTACCTACGAAATGTCGTATCAGCCTTTTAATGAGTCGATTGGGGCTTTTGAACGTTTCTTAAAAGAATTTCCTAATTCTAAGTACAAAGATAAGGTGCATGGCTACATGGTAAATGCTTACCTTACTACCAATAATTACGAAGAGGCTTACGCGTCTATTAAAAAGTTGAATTCAAAAAGTGCCCAGGTTAAAGAGGCAGAGCAACGTGTGTTGTTTGGTATGGCTACCAATGCCATTGCCAACCGTCAGTACCCAGCGGCCATGCAGCATTTAGAAACCTTGTTGGCGCAAAAAATTAGCAATACCGATATTAAAGCGCGTGCTCAGTTTTGGTATGGCGAATGTTTGTACCGCAATGGCAAGTATGCCGATGCGCGTAGTTATTTTGATAAATACCTAAAAACCACCACATCGCGCATGCAGGCCGAGTATAACTTGGCCTACTACAATACGGCTTATACGTATTTTTCGGAGAAACAATATACCGCTTCTAACCAGTGGTTTAGGCAGTATGTGGCCATGGAAAAAGAAAATATGTTTTTGCTATTGGATGCTTACAACCGCATTGGCGATGCTTATTTTCAACAACGCGACTTTACGCATGCCTTACAAGCTTACAACAACAGCATAGAAAAAGGGGGCACGTCTGTTGGTGCCGATTATGCCATGTATCAAACAGCCTTTGTGTATGGTTTGCAGGGTAAATACAACGATAAAATTGCCAGCCTAAACAATCTGCTACAAAAATTCCCTAAATCAAATTGGGCAGACGATGCTTACTACGAAATAGGACGTAGCCAAGTATCGCTTAACCAAAACAAAGAGGCCATGAAAACCTTTGAAGGGATTTGCAGCAAATATCCTAAAAATAGCGATGTAGTACGTAAGTCTAGGGCACAATTGGCCATGTTGCAGTACAACGAGGGCATGATTGACCAATCGATAGCTACGCACAAACTAATCATTGCACAATATCCCAATAGCGAAGAGGCTGCTACCTCGTTTACCACGCTAGAAAGCATGATGGTAGACCACAACCGTGTGGACGAATACAACCAATTGGCCCAACAGTTGGGTAAATCGTCGGCTACGCAAGAAGACTCGCTACAATATAAGGCGGTAGAAAAAATCTATTTCCGCGACGAATTGCCTGCGGCTATTACGGGCTTTGAAAAATACCTAAAAGCTTATCCAGAAGGCAAGTATCGTTCGTTGGCTACGTATTATTTGGCCAATTGCTATTACCGTCAAAACCAAAACGATTCGGCACTTTATGTGTACAGGTTGTTGGTAAAAGATGCGCAAAACCCCAATATGGAAACTACGTTGGCGCGTGCAGCATCGTTGGCTTACGATGCGGGCAAGTACCAAGAGGCGGCTACTTATTTTGAACAGTTGCATGGCATAGGCAATGCCGAACATAAACAAGCAGCGGCCTTGGGTATGTTGCGTTGCTGGAACTTGCTAAACCAATACAACAAAACCATTGATGCGGCCAACGACCTAATAGAAGCCTATGCGGGTAATGTTGATATGGTAAATGAGGCACGTTACAACCGCATGAAAGCGTATGTGGCTTTAGATAGGGTAGACGATGCCTTGCCCGACATAAAAGCATTGGCCACCGATACCCGTAGCGAGGCGGGTGCCGAGGCTAAATACCGTTTGGCACAGTATTACTTAAGCAAAAACAACCTAGAAAAGGCCGAGGCAGAGGTGTTTGACTACATAGAAAAAGGTACCACGCACCAACATTGGTTGGCCAAGGCATTTGTGGTATTGGCCGATGTGTATTTGGCCAAAGAAAATTATTTTGAGGCTAAACAGTATTTGTTAAGCTTAAAAGATAATTACGATACCACGAACGATGCCGAGGTGGCAAACGATATTACTAGCCGTTTGCAACAAATTGAATCTTTTGAGAACGAAACAGTTTCTAATAACTAACGTATGAAAAGAACTGCTATATTTTGTTTGTGCTGTCTAGCTGCGCTAGGCAATGTGTGGGCTGCCGACGATGTGAATAGAGATGTAACCGTAGAGCGCGATTATAACCCCACTATAGGTCAGGTAAGTAAAAAAACACTTACGCCCGATAAGGAAGACCTAAAACCAGAACCCTTGCAAGTAACGTATACCACGTGGTCTACCTCCGAAGAGGTAAAGCAGGAACCCAACTTGCAAAAAGCCGTAGAGGCCGATGTAGAGCGTGCTTATCCGTATAAAAAAGGGGTGGCAAAACTGGGTTTTGGCTTTTATTTGCAGGCTTTGGCCGAGTTTTACTATCCGTTGTTGCAAGGCGATACGTATTTGCTGGATGTGGATGTAAAACACCGTTCTAACTGGAGCAAAATTACCCTAGAAGATGGTACCAAACCCCGTGGTATGAGCAATTACACCGATGTGGCGCTTAATTACGAGCACCAGTTTACCAACATGCGTTTGGCCATGAAAGCCGATTATGCGTATACGGGTTACGATTACTACGGCATGAGTAACGAGCCTGTAACGCCTTTTTATAAGGATACCGTGGGCAATAATTCTGCCTTTGAATTTGCAGCTAAGTTGTTTTCTACCAATACCAAAAAGTCGTTTCAATACCATGTTGGGCTAGAGTATTTGTATTTTGGTAGAAACTTTGATATTTCGATGCACGAATTTGGCTTGGATGCCGATTTGAGTGGCGCCGTGGGCAATGGCCGTTTGGGCGGGGCGGTAAAGGTGGATGTGCACAGCACCTTGATGCCCGGACATGCATCTTCGGTCCCTGAGCTTGTCGAAGGGCCCGAAGAAACAGGCTCCGAAACCGAGGGTGAGGCGCACACCGCCCACGCCCATACGGCTACTATTTTAACGCTAAATCCGTACTACAGTTTTGGTCGCGACGACTGGAGCGTTAAAATAGGGGCAAACTTGTTTGCCCACATTGCCCAAGGCGACAACCCTTGGCCCGTAAGTGGTAGCGCCAACATCAGCGCGCACGTAGGCATTGTGCCCGAACTATTCTACCTATACGGTGGCATTGGCGGCGATTACAGCAGCAACGACTATTACAGCATAGTGCGCGAAAACCGTTACATCACCCCCGATATGGTGGTGCAACCTACTTATACGCCTTTTAACGTAGATTTAGGCCTTAAAGTACGCATTATGAAAGGCTTGTTGTTTGATGTAAACTTTAATTACGACCTTATTTTAAATCAATATTATTTTGTTAACCATCAACAAAAAGTGCTAAATCCCGTTACCAACCGCATGGAATCTGATTACTACACCAATACCTTTGATGTGGTGTACGAACCTACCACCAACCACATTGCTGTGGGTGCTGGTTTACACTTTGATTATGTAAAAGGATTGGATTTGTCGCTAAATGCGCAATATAACATGTGGGCAGTAGAAACCGTACCCTATGCTTGGCATAAACCCGCCTTTGAGGTAGGCTTTAAAGGTACTTACCATTTCTTAGAAAAATGGCAGGTAGGGGCATCGTACACTTTCCTTGCTGGTCGCATGGCGTGGGTACAAGATGCTCCTGTGGTCATGAACGATTTGCACGATGTTAATGTATGGGCATCGTACCAAGCACTTGATTGGCTAAACGTGTTTGTAGAAGGTAAAAACTTGGCCAACATTCAGTCGGATACCTACTATGGCTATCGTAGCTTTGGTATCAACGCCATGGCCGGCGTTACCTTTAGCTTCTAACCCTTGCGGTCCATGAGCTTGTCGAAGGGGCCGGTGTTATACAATGATATATGTACCAAGCACACTATCTAGGTCAGACGGGCGAAGAAGCGGCCCTTAACTACCTTAAGGCCAACGGGTATAGCATTCGCCAGCAGAACTGGCGCTACCGTCGCATAGAGCTAGACATTATAGCCGAAACCCCACACTATTTGGTGGTGGTAGAGGTTAAAAGCAGGCGCAATACCTTGTTTAAAGACCCTTTTGAGGCGGTTGATTACGCCAAGATGCGTCGCATGGTAATGGCGGCGCATGCCTATGTGTTGCGTTATGGCATCAACAAAGAGGTGCGCTTTGACATCATCGAGGTGGTGTCTACGGCCAACGGCTTTGCCATCAACCACATTGCCGATGCCTTTGTTCCTCCAGTAGAGTAGATTGTTTAATCGTTTATTATTCAAAGCTTCGCTTTTCATGATTTCAGGCTGCGCCTTGGCATAACCAAACAAGTTTGCTTCTGCGCTCGGCTTGCACTGAAATTCGTTTAGTCGTTTAGGCGATTCAAATGCGAGTGCCGTTAGCGGAGGTCGGAAAAAGATTTATATGTGCAAAAACGTTAAGCAAAATGTGTTGTTTGAGCGAAGCGAGTTCACATTTTGTAGTTTTTGTATGT
>JAFOFC010000073.1 GCA_017387515.1 Paludibacteraceae bacterium | reverse complement strand
CTTTTTTTTCTAATTTTGTCCCAACAAAATTAGAAAAAAATGCAGCCCCTTGCCGAACGCCTTCGCCCCGCAACGTTAGACCAATACATCGGTCAAAAACATTTGGTTGGACCCAACGCTATTCTCAGAAAGATGATAGAGTCGGGCAATGTGGCGTCGTTTATCTTGTGGGGCCCACCTGGGGTAGGTAAAACCACCCTGGCGCGTATTATTGCTAATTTGTCGGATAGGCCTTTTTATGCGCTCAGTGCCGTACATTCGTCGGTAAAAGATGTGCGCGACGTGATAGAAAAGGCCGAAAAAAACAAGTTGTTTACTCCTAAACCGCCCATCTTGTTTATCGACGAAATTCATCGTTTTAGTAAATCGCAACAAGATTCGCTTTTGGCGGCCGTAGAGCGGGGTACAGTGGTGCTAATTGGTGCCACCACAGAAAACCCATCGTTCGAGGTGATAACGCCTTTGCTATCCAGGTGTAGGGTATATGTGCTTAAACCGCTCGATAAAGAAGATTTGTTGCAGCTAATTCAGTTGGCGCTTACCACCGACGATGCGCTAAAAGCCAAGCAGGTTACCTTGCAAGAAACCGATGCGTTGCTGTTGTATTCGGGGGGCGATGCCCGAAAATTGCTGAATGCTTTAGAGGTGCTAGTCGCTACCGAAACCGCATCTACCATTGTTATTACCAACGATATGGTGCAAGCCAAATTGCAAGAAAACATGGCGGTTTACGACAAGCAAGGCGAAATGCATTACGATATTATATCGGCCTTTATTAAAAGTATTAGGGGTAGCGACCCAAACGCCGCTATTTATTGGTTGGCGCGCATGATAGCGGGCGGCGAAGATCCTAAATTTATAGCCCGCAGGCTGATCATTTCGGCGGCCGAAGATATTGGCCTGGCCAATCCCAATGCCTTGCTATTGGCCAATACTTGTTTTGAGGCGGTACATAAAATAGGTTTCCCAGAGGCGCGTATTATACTAGCCGAAACCACCGTTTATTTAGCCACTAGTGCCAAAAGCAATTCGGCTTATTTGTCGATAGATACGGCGCTAGACGAGGTAAAAAAATCGGGCAACTTGCCTGTGCCGTTGCACATACGCAATGCTCCCACCCGTTTAATGGCCGAGTTGGGGTATGGTAATTCGTACAAATATCCGCACGATTATCCCGAGCATTTTACGCCCCAGCAATACTTGCCCGATGCGTTGCAAGGAAAATCGTTTTGGCAAGCCCAAGACAACGATGCCGAACGCAAATTGGCCGAGCGCATGCGTCGCTTTTGGAAATAAGCTGTCGCTCGTCGTTTGTCGCTCGTCGCTTGTCGTTTGTTTTTTGTCAAAAATTGTAGGGACGCACGGTCGTGCGTCCGTGGTTCAAAATCGCACCGCCTAAACAACTAAACATTAATTCGGTCACTGAGCTTGTCGAAGTGCCCAGTTTTGAACTTTGCCGAGGCGCAGCCAAAGATATTAAAGGGCCCGAATTGAATTGATTACTCGGTCTATATCGGGGGCTTCGACAGGCTCAGCCACCGATATAGATTCATCGCCTCACCGATTATTCGGGCTACGCCCTCATGAAGTTTGGCGGCGCCTCGGCATAGTTCAAACAAGTTTGACTCTGCTCTCGGCTTGCACAAACTTTCACCGATTCACCAATAAAAAAACATTTTGTTCATAAAAAAGAGCAAATACATTTTTTTTATCCGTTAATAAAGCGTACCTTTGCTGAGATTTAAGAAAACATGATAAAACATCCAACATACAACTCTACTACCAAATGCAAATGCATTGGTTGGTTAGGTGTTTTTTCTTTTTTATAGTGCGTTAGTTATTTTTTTAACCGACGCATTTTTTTTGTGTATATAATAATGTAATAAAAATAAGAGTATGAAACAGACGTTTAAGAAAGTAATTTTGTTAGGCTCGGGTGCTTTAAAAATTGGACAAGCCGGCGAGTTTGACTATTCGGGTTCGCAAGCATTAAAAGCCATGCGCGAAGAAGGTATAGAAACCGTGTTGATTAACCCCAATATTGCTACTATCCAAACGTCAGAGGGGGTAGCCGATAAGGTTTATTTCTTGCCCGTTACTCCTTATTTTGTAACCGAAATTATTAAAAAAGAACGTCCTGATGGCATTTTGTTGGCGTTTGGTGGTCAAACCGCGCTAAACTGTGGTACAGAATTGTACCTAAATGGTACTTTAGAAAAATACGGTGTTAGCGTATTGGGTACCTCGGTAGATGCCATTATGATTACCGAAGACCGCGACTTGTTTGTTAAAAAACTAGACGAGATTGAGGCTAAAACTCCTCGCTCGCAAGCGGTAGAAGGCCTAGAAGCTGCTCTACAAGTGGCCAACGATTTAGGTTATCCAGTTATGGTACGTTCGGCTTATGCCTTGGGTGGTTTAGGTTCGGGTGTTTGTACCAACCAAAAAGAATTTGTAGAACTTTGCGAAAGCGCGTTGGCTTATTCAAAACAAATTTTGGTGGAAGAAAGCTTAAAAGGCTGGAAAGAAATTGAATTTGAAGTAATTCGCGATAAAAACGACCACTGCTTTACTGTGGTTCCTATGGAAAACGTAGACCCATTGGGTATTCACACGGGCGAAAGTATCGTAGTATCGCCCATTATCTCGCTTCGCGACGACCAAATTAAACTATTGCAAGATATTGCTGTTAAAGTAGTACGTCACATTGGTATTGTAGGTGAATGTAACATTCAATATGCATTCAATGCCGAAACCAACGACTACCGCATCATCGAAATCAATGCTCG
Organism: Paludibacteraceae bacterium; assembly: GCA_017387515.1. GTDB lineage: Bacteria > Bacteroidota > Bacteroidia > Bacteroidales > Paludibacteraceae > Enterocola. Next base: position 12,158 of record JAFOFC010000073.1, on the reverse strand, counting down.
TTTAAGCCGTTCGTCTGCTTTGGCTTCTAAAGCTTCTGGTTATCCATTGGCATTTGTGGCTGCTAAATTGGCCTTGGGTTATTCGTTAGACCAAATTGGCGAAATGGGTACACCTAACTCGGCATACGTTGCTCCTAAAGTAGATTACATCATTGCTAAAATCCCTCGTTGGGACTTGGGTAAATTTGTGGGGGTAAGCCGCGAAATTGGTTCGGCCATGAAATCGGTAGGCGAAATTATGTCGATTGGTAAATCGTTCGAAGAAATTATGCAAAAAGGTCTTCGTATGATTGGTCAAGGTATGCACGGTTTTGTAGGCAACCAAGGCGTTAAATTTGACAATTTGGATTATGCGCTTTCGCATCCTACCGATATGCGTATTTTTGCTATTGCGCAAGCCTTTGAACAAGGGTATACCATCGAACAAATTGAAGCGCTTACCAAAATTGACCCATGGTTCTTAAAAGGCCTAGAAAATATTTACAAATATACCTTGGTGTTGTCTCAATACAATAAAATTGAAGATCTTCCTGCCGATGTTATTAAAGAAGCAAAACGCCTTGGTTTCTCCGATTTCCAAATTGCTCGCTATGTAGAAAATCCTCAAGGCAATATGGAAGCTGAAATGTTGCGCGTACGCAAACATCGTTTGTCGTTGGGTATTAAACCATCGGTATGCCGCATCAATACCATTGCATCAGAACATCCAGAACTTACCAACTACCTATACATGACCTACGGTACCGATCAAAACTACACACCTGCTAATACAGGCAAAGAAGCGATTGTGGTATTGGGTTCGGGTGCTTATCGCATTGGTTCGTCGGTAGAATTTGACTGGTGTAGCGTAAATGCTGTACAAACTGCTCGTAAATTGGGTTATCAATCGGTTATGATTAACTACAACCCAGAAACCGTATCGACCGACTACGATATGTGCGACCGTTTGTACTTTGACGAACTATCGTTTGAACGTGTAATGGACGTGTTGAATTTAGAAAATCCAAAAGGTGTCATCATCTCGATGGGTGGTCAAATTCCTAACAACTTGGCTATGAAGTTAGATCGTCAAAATGTGCCTATTTTGGGTACCAAAGCGCAAAACATCGACCGTGCCGAAGACCGTCACAAATTCTCGGCTATGTTAGATAGCATGGGTATTGACCAACCTCGTTGGCGCGAACTTACTAGCTTTGAAGATATCGATCAATTTATCGAAGAAGTGGGCTATCCTGTATTGATTCGTCCTTCGTATGTACTTTCGGGTGCTGCGATGAACGTTTGCTACGACCACGAACAAGTTCACAACTTCTTGAGCATGGCAGCTAACGTATCAAAAGAACACCCTGTGGTGGTTTCTCAATTCTTGCAAAATGCCAAAGAAATTGAATTCGATGCAGTGGCTAAAAATGGCGAAGTAGTAGAATATGCTATTTCAGAACACGTAGAGTTTGCTGGTGTTCACTCGGGCGATGCTACCTTGGTGTTCCCTGCACAAAATATCTACTTCGAAACCATGCGTCGCATTAAAAAGGTATCGAAACAAATTGCCAAAGCATTGCAAATTACCGGTCCTTTCAATATTCAATACTTGGCTAAAAACAACGATATTAAAGTAATTGAATGTAACTTGCGTGCATCGCGTTCGTTCCCATTTGTATCGAAAGTATTGAACCGCAACTTTATTGAAACAGCAACCCGCATCATGTTGGATGCACCTTATACCAAACCTGAATCGTCTGTATTCGATATTGAACACATCGGTGTTAAAGCATCGCAATTCTCGTTTGCTCGTTTGCACAAAGCCGACCCTATATTAGGCGTAGATATGGCTTCTACTGGCGAAGTGGGTTGCATTGGCGAAGACTTTAACGAAGCGTTGCTAAGCTCGCTAATTGCTGTAGGTTGCACCATTCCAGAAAAGAACGTTATGGTATCGTCGGGCGATAGCAAATCGAAAGTAGACTTGCTAGAACCTTGCAAAGAGTTAAAAGCTAAAGGTTATAATATCTTTGCAACAGAAGGTACTCAAAAATTCTTGGCCGATAATGGGGTAGAGGCTACCGTAGTAGGTTGGCCAGACGATAACAACAGCGAATTAAAAATTACCGACATGATGGCTGGTAAGAAATTTGATTTGGTTATCAATATTCCTAAAAACCATACCCGTCGCGAACTAACCAACGGATACAAGATTCGTCGCGCTGCCATCGACCACAACATTCCATTGCTTACCAATGCACGTTTGGCATCGGCCTTTATCCATGCGTTCTGCACCATTAACGAAACCGATATTCCAATCAAAGATTGGGCATCGTACAAGTTTGAAGAAGCATAAAATGTGATAAACGATAAAATGGGCTGCTTGAGTTTTTTTCAAGCAGCCTTTTTTTTATGAAAGTTGAAATTGAAGCCACTTCTATTTTGTGTAGATTAATAGGCTTTTTCTGTATTTTAGTCATAAAGGTTAAAAAATATAGGTCTTTTTTCAACAATTGATGCAATTTTTTGGGTGGAAACGTTTGAAAGAAAAAAAAATGTTGTATATTTGTAGTAATTAAAAACCATAAAAAATCACCCTTATGAAAAAATTGTGTTTAGCGATGTTGGCGATGGTTGCCAGTTGCTTAGTGTTGAATGCTGCTCCAGGTGAATTGTTGGTGTCGCCAAAAGCACCTACTGCGGCGAATCCTATTGTTTTAAAATATACTCCTACTGCTGCTCAACAATGGATGCACAACGAAGATGTTTATATTTACGTTTGTGTTGAAATGGACCAAAACGGCGAATGGGTAAAAGAAAAAGCAGAATGGTCTAAATGTAATTTGCCTAATTATAAATGGACAAAGAATTCGGACGGCTCGCTTTCTTATACAATCTCTAATGTAAAATCGTATTTTAATTTGACAGATGCTGAATTGCCACACGTTTCTGGGTTGTTTGTCATCTTAAAAAATGATAAATACCAAACTGCCGATAAATACATTGCTATTCGTTCTAGCAACGAACTTGCTAAACAATTTAATGGCACTGTTAAATTCCGTGTTCAAGTTCCTATTGGTACCAAAAAAGTGTATGTGGCTGGTACCTTTGGTAAAGAAGGCGATCCTTTGTATTGGAAACACGCCGATGCTAAATTGGAATTGAAAAAAGTAGATAACAACCACTTTGAAGGCGAGTTGACCAATGTGCCTGCCGATTTAGAATACTTGTATGTTTGGGGTCCTGATACAGACCAAGCAGAATTCCGTTTAGGACATCGTCCATTGGGTGCACGTACTCAAGTTAATGATATTGTAGAATATTGGGGCGATATGACCTTGAATGTAAGTGTTCCTCGTGGCACGCAAGAAGTGTATGTAGCAGGTAACTTTAGCAATTGGACCTTTATTTCTATGATGGATGCTGGTAATAATACATGGACCTATCATATTCCTCCTACAGCGTTAGATGGTAAAGGTGTTATAGAATATAAATACTATAATAAAGACCAAAAAGCTGCAGCCGAAAGAGGGGGTGCTATCCGCAAAGTTAAATTTGAAGGATTTACTACCCAATACGACGAAGTTAAAGCTTGGTAATGTTTCATTATACTGTTCAGATTGGAGCCGTTTGGCTTCAATCTGAATTGTTATATAAATAATACCTTTTTTTTACAAGACAAGTGCAATCGTTCGCATTTAATTATACACTATACGTTTAACCTTTTAAATTAATGCCTATGAAAAGAACGTTTACTAAATGGTGGGCAATTTTAATGTTATTGACCACTGTGTTCTTAGTGCCATTAACTGCAAGCGCTAAGAAAATTTATTTAGATCCAGGCCCATGGGATACTGCTGGAGCATGGTTTTCAGCTTGGGGCTGGGGCGATGGACAAGATGGAGCTTGGTACAAAGCTAATCCAGGAAGTCCATACTATGAAATGGAGGTTGCAGACGGTGTAACAACCATGCACCTACTTCGTTTTGCTAGTGGTTGCACTACAGAGAACTGGGATAGCGGAGACGCTGGCTATTGGAACCGTATGGATAATATCGCAGTTGGTGATAACAACCTTTTGACAATTACAGGATGGGGTGCCAGTGATTTTAGCTGGTCAACTTTTGACCCAACTGGTCCAATTGAATATCCTGCTTTGTACATGAAGGGCGATGACATTAACAATTGGTCTAACTCGGATGATTGGAAACTTACCACAGAAGATGGCGAAAATTATGTGTTAGAATTTGCCGAAGCCAAAACTTTAACTGGTATGTTCAAGGTGGCAGACACTAATTGGACGGGTAGTAAGACTTTTGGTGGACCTAATACTGGTACTGATGGCGATTTAGTGATAGAGGCTAACAAGGCTACTGCTCTTAGTGTTGGTAATGATACCAAAAACATGAAATTTGCAGCTGATCTTTCTGCAATTAAAGTTGAGTTTGTGGTTTCTACCAAGACTTTAACTATTACAGCACCTGCTCCAGAGCCAGAGCCTACTCCAGAAATTACCGTTAGCGAAACCGAAGTTGACTTTGGCGAACTTACCGTTGGCGAACAAGCTAATGAAGAGGTAACGTATACCTATAAAGATACAGAAAAACCAGAAATTTCTCTTGTAGGTAATGGATTTAGCTACACAGATAACGAATTAAGCATTATCATTACCTTTGCTCCTGTAGATGCAGGTGAATATGAAGGAACCCTAACTGTAGGTAAAGCAGAACTTGCTAAAACTATTACCTTAAAAGGAACAGCTAAAGAAGCAGAAAAACCTGTTGATCCAGTGTCTAACTTAGTTATTCCCGAATTTGCAGAAACTACAGTTGGTTCTACTACTACTGTTACTGCTACATTCGATGTAAACAATGTAATTGGTTTAGCTCCTCAGTTATTAGATAATCCATCTGGTTACTTTACCATGGGTACTCCTGTATATCCTGATGGTGGTGTAGGACAAGCATCTATTGAAATTACTTTTGCTCCTAATACAGCTGGTACCTTTTCAGCAAACTTGTATATGCCTTATGCAGGTGGTGGCTTGGTACAACAAGTATTCTCTGCTACTGCAGTAGCAGGTGGCGATGAACCAGGACCTGGACCAGAACCAGCAAAACCAGTAGATAATATTGTGATTCCTGCATTTGCAGAAACTACTGTAGGCTCAACAACCACTGTTACTGCTACATTCGATGTAAACAAAGTGGAAGGTTTGGTTCCTCAATTGTTAGACAATGCATCTGGCTTCTTTAGCATGGGTCAACCTGTAATGCCTGATGGCGGTGTAGGTACTGCTACCATCGAAATTACCTTTGCTCCTACCGAAGCCGGTACTTTCAGTGCTAACTTGTATTTGGCTTATGCAGGTGGTCTTCAACAACAAATCTTCTCTGCTACTGCAGTAGCTGCAGTTGAGCCAGAACCCGAAAATGTTACCATTACCTTTGTTAACTTTGAAGGTTGGGATGCTGTTAAGTTCCACGCTTGGGGCGGAACTGCTGCAGGTACTGAATGGCCTGGTATAGAGATGACTAAATCTGAAGAAACCTTGTTTGATGCAAGCATTTATACCATCTCGTTTGAATCGGGTGCTTATGCTTCATGTATCTTTAACAACGGTGCTGGTACACAAACAGGCAATTTGACCCTAAACGAAGGCAAACCTGTATACGCAAATGGTGTTTGGTATGCTTCACTTGACGATGTACCTAACCCAGAAACTGCAGCTGCCACTCTATGGTTAAAAGGTGATGTAAACACCTGGAATGGTGGTGACGAATGGCAATTTGCTACCACTGATGGCGAAAATTATGTATTAGAATTTGCCGAAGCTACAGCCTTGACTGGTGAGTTTAAAATTGGTGATGCTACCTTTGCTACCTATAACTTTGGTGCTGCCGAAGGCGAAGAAGCTATTGCTGCTGGTAAAGCGTATACATTGGCAAGTGGAAGTATGGCTAACTTAGTATTTGCAGAAAACTTAACTGCTAGCAAAATTGAGTTTGTACTTTCTACTGCAACCTTAACCATTACCGCTGCTACTACTCCAGAACCAGAACCTATCGTTATTACCATTGGCGAAGCTCCTGAAATTGGCGAAGTTACTGTAGGCCAAAGTGCTACTGTTTTTGTAGACTATACCGTAAATTCTGAAGAACAACCAGAAGTAAACATTGATAATGATGCCTTTGTTGCTAGCATTGCCGAAGCAAATAAAGTAGAAATTATCTTTACTCCAACCGAAGCTAAAGAATACACCGCTACATTAACCCTTGCCATTGGCGAAGTGGAAGCTACATTAGAATTAACCGCTACTGGTGTTGCTGCCGAAGAACCTGTAGTTCCTGTATCTAACATTGTTATTCCTGCATTTGCAGAAACAACTGTAGGTTCTACTACTACTGTTACTGCTACATTCGATGTAAACAATGTTGACGGTTTGGTTCCTCAATTGTTAGGCGTAGATAAAGATTTGTTCAGTTTGAGCCCAGCTGTTATGCCAGAAGGTGGCCTAGGACAAGCAAGTATTGACATTACCTTTACTCCAAAGGCAGAAGGTACATTCAACGCAATCTTGTATTTAGCATACGCAGGTGGTGTTGCAGAACAAGCCTTCTCTGCTACTGCTGTTGCAGGTGGTGGCGATGAACCAACACCAGAACCAGAAATGTTAACCTTGTATTATGTAAACAACCAAGGTTGGGAAGAAGTAGGTGCTTATGCTTGGAATGATGAAGGTGAAATTGCAGGATGGCCAGGTGAACTTGCTACTAAAACTGATCTAACCGCTAAAGGATACGATGTATATTCGTATACATTCGATGCTTCTAAAGCTGTTAACATCATCTTTAATAACAATAACAATGGTTCGCAAACTGACAACTTAACCATCGATCCTAGCAAACCATACTTCTACATCGATCAATGGTATGCATCGTTAGAAGAAATTGAAGCTACTTCAATTGAAGAGTTAGCAGCTTACAACATTTACGCTACCGAAGGTACTATTTATGCAGATACCGAATTTGCTATCTATAACTTAGCTGGTATTGACGTAACTGCACAAAACGGTGCTCTACAAGGTAACTACATTGTGAAAACAGAAAAAGGTAGCCTACTAATTAGCGTTTGGTAACCTTATAATCAACCAAAATCACAAGCGGGTAGAGACGTCACTAGTTGACGTCTCTACTTTTTTTATTACCTTTACCATGTATTTGTTAGGTACTAACCCTATAAATAAACTATATTTGTAAATTAGTTTGTACCCATGAAAAAGGTTCTTGTAATAACATATTATTTTCCGCCAAGTGGGGGGGCTGGTGTGCAACGATGGCTTAAGATGATGAAATTTTTGCCAGAGTTTGGTGTAGAGCCCATTGTACTGACGGTTGATGAAAAGTATGCTTCGTATCCACAGGTGGATTTGTCGTTGTTAAACGATGTGCCTGCTAATTTGACGGTTTACCGAACCAAAAGCAAAGAAATACTTTCTGTTTATAAAAAGGTATCGCCCAATAATGAAGTGCCCTATGGTGGATTTGCCAATGAACCGCAACCCAATCTGTTTCAAAAAGTGGCTCGTTTTATAAGGGGCAATTTCTTTTTGCCCGATCCACGTCGTGGATGGAATAGGTATGCTTATAAAAAGGCTTGTCAAATTATTGAAGAAGAAAACATTTCTACTGTTATAACTACTAGTCCACCTCATTCCACCCAATTAGTAGGTCTTAAATTAAAGAAAAAATATCCTACTATTACATGGATAGCCGATTTACGTGACCCTTGGACAGAAATTTATTACAACAAAGATTTGTATCAAACTAGTTGGGCTAAGAACAAAAACTTGCGCTACGAGCGTAGTGTACTAGCAAATGCCAATCATATTATTACAGTAAGCGAAGACTGTGCTAGGCTCTTTAGTAATAAGGTTGTTGCTACATTGCCCATTACTGTGTTGCCCAATGGATACGATCCCGACGATTTTGCCAATCCAACCCCTGTATCCAACCATGGTAAAAAGGTATTATCGTACGTTGGGGTGTTTAGCCCACAGTACCCCATGGATGTGTTGGTAGAGGGTTTAAAACAAATAGCAGATGTGTGGAGCGATAAGTTGTTACTACGATTTGTGGGTGTTGTATGCAACGAGGCCAAACAGCTACTGGCTACATTACCCTATACCATAGAGTATGTAGATTATGTGCCGCACGCCAAGGCGATAGATTATATGTGTGCTGCAGATGTGCTATTATTGTGTATCCCAGATATACCCAATAATCAAGGAATTTTAACGGGCAAACTATTTGAATATTTAGCAGCGCAAAAGAATATTTTATTGTTGGGCCCTAAAGAAGGTGCTGCTGCCACCATTATAGAAAAATGCCAAACTGGTAGTTGTTGTGCCTACAGTGCAACGCAGGTAGCTAGTTTCTTAGATGCAACCTTGCAAGCAGATACTACCATTTCTTCTACTAACTATCAACAATACTCGCGACGTTATGCTGCGCAAAGGTTGGCCCAAATGATACACGCTGTATGAAAGTATTGATTATATCGCGCGGTGTACCTACTGCTAAAGCTCCGCTGAATGGAATATTTGAGTGGGACCAAGCCCTTGCCCTTAAAAATGCAAACGTAGACGTGGCATTTTTGGCTTTAGACTTTAGAAAAATAACCGAAAAACGCTTTTGGGGTACTCGTAGGTACGTTCGTGATGGAATCGCGGTGTTTGAATTATCGTTGCCAACGGGTATTTATAGACGTGGTTTGCCCATATTACAGGCCTTGTGCAATAGCATGTACCAAAAAGTGGTACACCATTGGGGTAGGCCCGATGTGTTGCACACGCATTTTTATTTTATGGGGGCCATTGCTGCTAAATTACCCAAGTTAACAGGAATCCCGATGGTGCATACCGAGCACAGTAGTAAATTAAACAAGTCGCTGGAGTCTATTTCATCGCTCGATAAAAAATTAGCAAACAAAGCCTTTGCTGCGGCATCGGTTATAACAGCCGTATCAACCGCCTATACCGATAGATTGTGCCAAAACTTTGGCATTAAGGCGCAAGTGGTGCCCAATGTGGTAGCGTTGTCTCCATCGGGCACTTTTTCCCTATCGGTCAACAACACGTCGACAGGCTCAGTGACCGAGGGGGAGCCAATCACCCCTTTTACTTGGGTATCCGTAGGGCGTTTAATCCAACCCAAGGGATTTGATACCTTGTTAGAAGCTTTTGCTCAGACCCTTAAAGAAGATGCAAACCAACAATTGCAGATAGTGGGCGATGGGCCTTATAGAGGTGCATTGCAAACTAAAATACAGCAGTTGCACCTAACCGATAAAGTAAAATTATTGGGTGCGATGCCGCGCAATAAGGTGCAAGAATGCCTTGCTAACGCACATGCTTTTGTGCTGTTGTCGGAGTCGGAAACTTTTGGGGTGTCGTACATCGAAGCCTTGGCCATGGGTTTGCCTGTAGTAGCTACTGCTTGCGGTGGACCTTCCGATTTTGTGAACGATTCTAATGGATTAATGGTACCTATTGGCGATGCTGCAACGGCTAGTGTTGCTATGCAAAATATTGCTAATCAGTATGCTATATATAACCGTGAGCAGTTATCGAAAGACATTGTGCAAAAATATCAGCCAAGTGCGGTGGCAAAGCAACTGAATGAAATGTATACTACTGTTTGCGGAAAAATTTCCCTATAAACTCAAATGCTTGTTGCCAAAGAGTAGGGAAGATAAGTCGAATAATCAGGGCATAACTACCTAAAAATACGCCAACTTGTGTGCCTAATTGAAGGTATGGGTTTGTAACGTAGCTTGCTACCCAGTAGGTAAATATACCCAATACAGCAGATATAAGCAGGGCAGGAATTACTTGTTTAAGTTGTAACCACAACGATATTTGCAGCCTTCGTTTTATTTCGGTGCAACTAATTAGCCAAGCCAAGGTGCACGATACGGCATAGCCAGCCAACAATCCCAAAATACTCCATTTGATACCAACCAAAATAGATGCCAAAATAAGTCCTCGTTTTCCCAACTCTATTCCAAAACTTACGTTCGATTTGCCAATGGCATTAAGTGCGTGAATGTTTATTTGATACACAGGAATAAGCAGATTAGCCAGGCAAATCAGTTGAAAGTATGGAACGGAGGGTAACCATTTTTCGCCAAAGAGGGTGTAAAAAAGAGGGTGACCGGTTACTATTAGTAAGGTGGTAATGGGAACCACAATAAGGGCGGCTCTTTCTTGAATGGTGTTTAGAATGCGCACTAGGCGTTCTTTCTGGTCGTGTATTTGGGCAAAAAGATTATACGTGGTGGTAAAAATAGACAAAAAAGTAAAGTTGGAGGTTTCGCTTACTTTGTACGCTTGCGTATAAAATCCAACTTGTTTAATGGGGTATAATCTGCCTAATATAAGTGTGTAAATGTTATTGAATACAATAGTAAGTACCGAACTTGCCATAATGTGCGAACTAAATTTAAAATAGTCGCGTATAACTTGCCACCTAAAAGTAAGGGCAGGTTTCCATTTGGTATAGTAGTAGAAACCAAAGATTCTAAAAAAATGGTAGCTGGTTTGTTGTACTACCAATGCCCAAACGCCGTATTCGGCATACGCCATATAGATGCCTGCCGAACCACCTAATAAGGTAGCCGATAGGTTAATTTTTGCCAACGATTTATAGTCTAATGCTTTGTTAATGAGAGCAAAAGGAACTAAATAACAGGCGTTGAATAAGATGGCTAAAAACGTAACCCTAGCAATGGCGGTTAGTTCGGGTTGGTTAAAAAATTGAGCAATGTAGGGAGCGGTAAAGAACAGCAATAAATACAATGCCCACGATATGGCTAGGTTGGTGTAAAATATGGTGTTGGTGTGCTGTGGAGTTAGGTTTTTGGTACGCACCAAGGCGTAGTTGAACCCACTTTCTACCAATACGTACGATAGGCCGGCAAAAATCATCACCATGCCCATCAACCCATAATCGGTAGGTGATAATAAGCGGGCGAGTACAATCCCAATAAGGAATTGTACTCCCTGCTGCGCTACGCGGTCAATGCTGCTCCACGTTAGCGCACCCAACATCTTATTTTTTAGGTCGTTCATGTATTCGCTTTACGAATGACGAATCGAGTAACTCCTCACTCCTAACTCCTCACTCCTCACTCCTAACTTTATCCAAGTACAATATTAACAATTTTGCCAGGTACCACAATTACTTTACGAATGGTTTTGCCATCCATGAATTTTTGGGTTTGTTCGTTGGCAAGTGCAATATCTTCTACTTCTTTGGGCGATAATCCAGCAGCTAGTTCTAAGGTAAAGCGTACTTTGCCGTTAAATGAAATAGGATATTTTACGCTGTTTTCTACCAAGTAACTTTCGTTGTGAACAGGGTAGGTAGCATCGCAAACGGTACCTTCGCCGCCTAGTACATGGAATAATTCTTCGGCAATATGAGGAGCAAAAGGTGCCAACAAAATGGTTAGTGGCTCTAAAATAGCACGTTTGTGGCATTTTAGTTGGTTTAGTTCGTTTACGCAAATCATAAAGGCAGCTACCGAGGTATTGAAAGAGAATTGTTCAATGTCGCTCGATACTTTCTTAATGGTTTTGTGTAGCGATTTTAGTTCTTCGGCAGTGGGTTCGTCGTTGGTAACACATACGTCATCGCCACTAAAGAACAAGCCCCAAAGACGTTTCAAGAAACGGTGAACACCGTCAATACCGTTGGTATCCCAAGGTTTAGATTGTTCCAAAGGTCCAAGGAACATTTCGTACAAACGTAGGGTATCGGCGCCGTAGTTTTCTACAATATCGTCGGGGTTTACTACGTTAAACATCGATTTTGACATTTTTTCTACTGCCCAACCGCAAATGTATTTACCGTCTTCTAAAATAAATTCGGCATTAGCAAAATCGGGCATCCACGCTTTAAAGCGTTCGGTATCCAAAATATCGTTGCTTACAATGTTTACGTCAACGTGAATTTCTTGGGTTTCGTATAGGTCTTTTAGGCCCAACGAAACAAATTTATTAGTACCCACCACACGGTATACAAAGTTAGAACGACCTTTAATCATACCTTGGTTTATGAGTTTTTGGAAAGGTTCGTCTTTGCAAATAATGCCCAAGTCGAACAAGACTTTGT
>JAFOFC010000072.1 GCA_017387515.1 Paludibacteraceae bacterium | reverse complement strand
TTGATTCTGTGCCATGATATTTCCTCCTTATGCTTCAGTTTTACCTTGTTTTTTTCTTCTCTTTTCTGCGTATTCTGCAGCGTATTTGTCCAATTTCACAGTTAAGAAACGGATAACACGTTCGTCACGACGGAATTGAGTTTCCAATGTGTTAATTAACTCAGCTTCACCGGCAAATTCGATTAGTTGATAAAAACCGGTAGATTTTTTGTCGATAGGATAGGCAAGTTTGCGCAATCCCCAGTTTTCTTCGTTCAAAATTTCTGCGTTGGCATCAGTCAACACTTTTTTGAACTTTTCGACCGCTTCCTTCATCTGAACATCAGATAAAACGGGAGTCAAAATGAAAACGGTTTCATACTTGTTCATAATGTCCTTGTTTTTAATAAGTTAATAATTTATTAAGTGCTCTATACTAAAAGCGACCGCAAAGATACGTAAAATAATTGAGAATTGAAAAAGGAGAAAGGAGAAATTTTAATTTTTACACGGTAAGAGATAATTTGGCTGTTTGTAAGTTGTTTCTTTTCTGACTTATTCGTAATTTTGTGCAAATATCTGTAAGAAATATATTTTTGATAATAAGAAAGTTAAAGATGAATAGAGAGGAAAAAAATAAAATATCATATTACATAAATTGCATAGGGGCATTTGCAGAAAAATTCTCTATAAGTAATGCTTTTGCTTATAACTATTTGTCAAAATATCGTGGTATGGAATTTCTTTATGATTGTTATGAGTCAGAACATACGCTTTCTATTGAAGATGCCGTTGATGATATGTTTTTAGTCTGTAAGCGGAATGGAGGGGCTTTAGCATGAAACTATATCATGGTTCTAATATTGAAATTACTGCCGTAGATTTAAATAGGACGAGAAGAGGCAAAGATTTTGGGAGAGGTTTTTATGTTAGTGCAGATTATATGCAGGCAGTTGAATTCGCAGAAAACGTGGTAAGGCGTGAGGGGTTTGGTGTGCCAACTGTTTCTTCGTTTGAATTTGATGAATCGTATTTTTCACAATTGTCAATTAAACAGTTTGATGGGTATACAAGGGAATGGGCAGAATTTGTTTTGGCAAATCGAAATAATAATTCGGATGCAACTTTGCATTCTTACGATGTTGTTATTGGTCCTATCGCAGATGATAGTGTAGGAACACAAATACGTCGCTTGATGCAGGGGTATATATCGTTTGATAATTTTTTAGAAGAGATAAAGTATAAGCGAACAACGATTCAGTATTATTTTGGAACAGAAAAATCGTTAAGATTCTTGAAAAAGATATGATTCAACAAGAAAGACAATTTTTAATAGAAACTCTTTGTGAGGATTTGATTCCTATGATTATGATGGAGTTTAAAATGACAGACAAAGAAGCAATCGATAAATTGTATACATCAAATACTTTTTCGAAGATAGAGGATGAGAAAACAGGCTTGTACTATCAAAGTGCTGTTTATGTATTTGATATTTTCAAAGAAGAATTTGCTAGTTAAAAAACGACTATGAAACTAAGAAGTATTATTCTATTGATGATTCCTTTTTTGCTGTTTTCATGCGAACAACCATATGAACAACAGCAGGTAAGTTCATTGGTTTATGGTACATGGGTGTTGAAAAAGGGAACAGTTCAGGGGTTTTTGATGCCGTGTAAATATTCTCAAACGATAACATTCAAAGAAAATGGTAATTATAAAGAGGAGAATTATAATGCTTCTTCTTGTATAGGGAATTGGAAAATTTCTGGCGATTGTATATGGTTGAATGATTGGGAAGGAGTGGTTTTGGCAACTCCGATTTATGTGATAAGTGTGACAGAAAATACTTTGGTTTTAGAGTATGAAGGTAGTAAAATAACTTACGTAAGGGAAGATAATGAGTTTGAAAATCTGAAACAAGAACTTGTTGGAACTTGGGAATATACCTCGGGTAATGCGGGATGGGTTCGTTTGAATGGAGATGGAACAGGTAGAACTTTTAGGAATTTTTGGAGTGAATCTCCTAATCTTGGTGAGGGTGATGAAATAGATAGGTGGTGGTTAGAAGAAAATGTGTTGATGATACATCATAAGCATTCGTCATCTGGTTCTTATAAAGATTATGAAATATTATTTATAAATGATAAATATCTTGGGATGGGTAAGGAAGTGATGAGTTTAAAGTACAGATAAAGTCTGCTATTGGATAATATTACGCAAATAAAAAAGGAGTAAAATCATACTCCTTTTTTATTTTGGTTCCCCTCAAGCATGTCATACAAGTATCCTGTGGTATCAGCCACTAGTTTTACGCAAATGTCTTGGTGGTGTTTGCGTTCGGTAACGTTGCTAGGGTTGGAGTATTTAATAAGGAGTTCGTTGCAGTTGGTTTCGCCGTATTGGTCTTCTACCTTTTTGTTTAATTCGCGTACGCGTTTGTATACTGCCATTTTTTGTTCCATTTGTTCGGGGCCTTCGTAGCCCTCTACCATGCCCAATACCATAAAGCCTCCTGTTAAAGCGCCGCATTTGCTGCGCAAGCGACCCATGCCGCCTCCAAAAGTGCCCGATATGCGTTTGGCAATGGTTTTGTCTAGGCCAATGCGGTCGGCAAAGGCTAGTAGTACAGATTGTGAACAAGCGTGTCCTTCAGTAAAATATTTTACTGCTAAATCAATGGTTTCTTGTTTTGTCATCATATTATTGGTGATTTGGTTATTATTCGTACTTCGTACTCATCAGTACGTCGGTGATTAGGTGATGCGAACTGACTATTTAAACAGTTCGGTGGATAAATAGCGTTCGCCGGTATCGGGCAAAAGTACTACGATGGTTTTGCCTGCGTTTTCGGGCAAAAGCGCCAACTGGGTGGCGGCGGCCAAGGCACAACCCGATGAAATGCCCACCAAAATACCCTCGGTTTTTGCTAGTAGGCGGGCTTTTTCAAATGCTTCGTTGCTGGTAATATCTATTACTTTATCTACTACTTGTGCGTTGTAGTTATCGGGAATAAAACCAGCCCCTATGCCTTGTATTTTGTGCGGCCCTGCTGGGTTGCTGTTCAGCACGGCCGATTCGGCGGGTTCTGCGCCTACTATTTCTATATTGGCGTTTTGTTCTTTTAGGTAGTTGCCTACGCCACTAATGGTGCCGCCGGTACCAATGCCTGCAACAAAAATATCTATCTTACCATCGGTATCGGCCCAAATTTCAGGGCCTGTGGTAAGGTAGTGTGCCATGGGGTTGGCGGGATTGGTAAATTGTCCGGCCATCCATGCTCCTTTTATTTCTTGTAGCAAGGTGTTTGCTTTCTCAATGGCGCCTTTCATGCCTTGTGCGCCGGGGGTTAACACTACTTCTGCGCCGTAGGCTTGTGCCAATTTAATACGCTCTATGCTCATGGTATCGGGCATGGTAAGTATCAGTTTGTACCCCAATACAGCGCATGCCATGGCTAAACCTACCCCTGTGTTGCCGCTGGTAGGCTCTATAATAGTGCCTCCTGGTTGTAATAACCCATCTGCAGTAGCTTGTTTTAGTATTTGCAATGCTACGCGGTCTTTGGCACTTCCCCCAGGATTAAATGCCTCTACTTTGGCGATGATGGAATTGGCTAATCCAGCCTGTTGGCTGTATTTTTGCAAAGCCACCAAGGGGGTGTTGCCTATGGTGTCTAGTATGTTTGGATTAATTTGCATAGCGTGTCTTTAGTAGATGCAAATGTATAAAAAAAGCAGTAACCGCCTTAAATTGCTTCTATAAAAATCATCGATCACATGTTAAAAAGATATTTTAATAATGTCATTGGCCGATTTTTTGCGATATTTGAACCCCAAAATTAAAACCGATGAATTCGTATACCTTACTAAAAGCCACTAAAGCCGATTTGCCCACCATACACGATATGGCGCAGGTAACGTTTAGGCACACTTACCGAGAGATGCTATCGCCCGATCAGATAGATTACATGATGGAGTGGATGTACGCTTTGCCTAGTTTAGAAAAACAACTAAACGATGGGCATGTGTATTACATAGCTATGCTGGGTGATGAACCTTGCGGGTATGTGTCGGTGCAATACGAGGGTGATACGCCCGATGGTAAGGCGCAATTTCATTTGCATAAAATTTACATTATGCCTGCGCATCAAGGCAAAGGATTGGGGCGTATCTTATTTAATCAGGTGTTGGATTTTGCCAGAAACGCAGCATCGGGCAAGCCTATTGCCATAGAGCTAAACATGAACCGCGATAATCCGGCACTGCATTTTTACCAACATATGGGGTTAAAGATTCTTCGCAGTGGCGATTTTCATATTGGTAATGGATATTACATGAACGATTATATTTTGGGATATTCAGAAGATTAAACAGGATATGAATACCATTTGGATAGTGATGCCCATTTTAATTGTATTGATGTTTTTGCTGGGCATTGATTTGAGTAAAAAGGCATTTGTAGATGTGGTTAGAAATCCTAAAGCCGTGTTATTGGGTTTGACAGGGCAGATTGTCGTTCTCCCAGTTCTGGCTTTTGCAGTAGCCTGGCTTCTAAATTTGCCACCCGTTTATTTTATGGGGCTGGTGTTGGTGGCTTGTTGCCCTGGTGGAAGTTCGTCAAACGTATTCTCTATGTTGGCTAAAGGCGATGTAGCTTTGTCGGTTACGCTTACGGCATTAAGTAGTGTTATTACCTTGTTTACTTTGCCCATTATTATGGAGTTTGTAGCAAGTGCTGTATCAAATATGTTGGGGATGCAAATTCATTTGCCTATAGGAAAACTATTGGCGCAGAATTTACTGCTACTTTTTGTGCCTATGTTGTTGGGAAGTTTGTTTAAACATTATTTCTCTGTTGCTGCAGAAAAAGTGAAAAAAGTGTTGAGCAAAGTGGCTTTCCCTGCGCTAATGACTTTGGCATTGGTGTTTTTTTATCAATATAAAAATGAGATTCTAGAAAATTTTGCGCTGCTTGGACTATCTGCAGCGGTGCTTATTTTGGTGGCTATGCTATGTAGTTCGGGTATTTCTAGGATAGGTAAATTTAACGATGCAGTAAGAAGAACCATAGTAATAGAGGTGGGAATGCAAAATGCGGCTCAAGCTATTGCGATAGCATCCTCGCCTTTTATCTTTAATAGTGGCGAGATGGCACTGCCTGCTATTATTTATGCGTTACTGATGAATATAATGCTGCTTACATACGTATATTGTATCAGATTAAAATTGAAATAATTATGGCAAAAAAAGAAGGCGTAAGAAAATTGTTTGATAATATAGCACCAGATTATGATAAGCTGAATCATATTCTTTCTCTAAATATTGATAAAGGTTGGAGAAAAAAAGCTGTGCGCAATTTGGTTGATACGCAAGGACCGCTTAAAGTGCTTGATGTGGCGTGCGGAACAGCCGATTTTACCATTGAAATTGCTCAAAAAGTGGCAGATGGAAGCCAAGTGATAGGAGTGGATATTTCTGAGGGAATGATGGCTGTGGGTAGAGAAAAAATCCAAAAAGCAGGTGTCTGTGCAGAACTTTCTGTGGCAGATTGCGAAGATTTGCCTTATGCTGATAATACTTTCGACCGCATATCAGTGGGCTTTGGTGTTCGTAATTTTGAACATTTAGAATTAGGTTTAAGCCAAATGTATAGGGTGTTAACTCCTGGTGGCAAGTTGGTTATATTGGAACTTTCTGTGCCATCTAATGCTTTTATTCGTTGGTGCTACAAACTATATTTCTTAAAAATATTACCTGCCATTGGTGGTATGATTTCTGGCGATAGAGGTGCGTACGAATACCTTCCTGCTTCTGTTTTACGTTTCCCTACACCCGATAAGTTTATATCCATGTTGAAGTCTGCTGGCTTTGCTACTGTAGAACACACTCCACTTACATTGGGAATTTGTAGGATGTATGTGGCTAAAAAATAGACGATGATAAAGGCCTGGATAGAAGCAATGAGGCTTAGAACGCTGCCTGTGAGTTTGGCGGGCGTGATAGCTGGGATAGCGTGTGCTGTGTTTTTAGGTAAATTTAATGCAGTGCCTGCTGTGTTGTGCGTGCTTTTTGCGATGCTCGCTCAAATTGCTTCCAATTTTGGCAACGAATATTACGATTTCAAAAACGGAGTGGATAAAAAAGGTAGAGAAGGTTTTCGTAGGGGAGTAACCGAAGGTGAAATTTCGCCAATGGCTATGAAAATTGCAACTTTTTTTACTCTTGCATTGGCAGGTGTGGTAGGTTGTCTGATGCTTTTTTATGGTCCTTGGTGGCTTGTGATTGTGGGTGTGGTTATCATGCTATTTGCATTGGCTTATAGTACAGGTCCTTATCCGCTTTCGCATCATGGTTTGGGTGATGTGGCAGTGGTGTTGTTTTTTGGCGTGGTGCCTGTGGTGTTTACTTGTTTTTTGCAAACAGGTAACTGGGAGGGACTACAAATGGTTCTTCCAACTTCTATTGCCGTAGGGCTTTTGGCTGCAAATGTACTGATAGTTAACAATTACAGGGATATGGAAGATGACGCTGCTGTAAATAAACGTACCACAGTAGTTATTTTTGGAAGAAAAACCATGGCATGGGTGTATTTGTTCTCTGGTATAATAGGCATGCTTTTGATGCTGCCTTTGTGGCTAAGTTTGCCTGTTTGGACTCTGGTTACACCTATATTATATATGGTGTTGCATATTAATACGTGGCGTCAGCTAAGAAAATCTTTAGGCGCTCAATTAAATCCACTTCTTGGCAAAACTGCAATAAACTTGTTGGTATTTGCGGTGCTGCTGCTTATTTGCTGCGTCTCTTCTTAATAACCCATACCCCAACAAAAAAGGCTCTCAAAACTGAGAGCCTTTTGGTTTATAAGAGGGGCGGGAATTATTTGTTAAGTGCTTCGGCAACGCCTACGGCAACGGCTACAGTAGCACCTACCATTGGGTTGTTACCCATGCCTAAGAAGCCCATCATTTCTACGTGTGCAGGAACTGAAGAAGAACCAGCAAATTGAGCGTCAGAGTGCATACGACCCAAGGTGTCGGTCATACCGTAAGAAGCAGGACCAGCAGCCATGTTGTCTGGGTGAAGGGTACGACCTGTACCACCACCTGAAGCTACAGAGAAATAAGGTTTACCAGCTAGTACGCGTTCTTTTTTGTAAGTACCAGCAACTGGGTGTTGGAAACGAGTTGGGTTGGTAGAGTTACCAGTAATAGAAACGTCTACGCCTTCTTTCCACATTACAGCTACACCTTCGCGAACGTCGTCAGCACCGTAGCAGTTTACTTTAGCACGAGGGCCATTAGAGTAAGCTTTGGTTTTAACTACGTTCAATTCGCCAGTAGCGTAATCAAACTCAGTTTGTACATAGGTAAAGCCGTTGATACGAGAAATGATCATAGCAGCGTCTTTGCCCAAACCGTTAAGGATAACGCGCAATGGGTTTTTACGTACTTTGTTTGCCATTTCGGCAATTTTAATAGCACCTTCGGCAGCAGCGAACGATTCGTGACCAGCCAAGAATGCAAAACATTGGGTTTCTTCGCGCAACAAACGAGCAGCCAAGTTACCGTGGCCAATACCTACTTTACGGTCGTCGGCAACAGAACCAGGGATGCAGAATGCTTGCAAACCTTCGCCAATAGCTTCGGCAGCGTCAGCAGCGTTTTTGCAACCTTTTTTAATAGCAATAGCAGCACCTACTACGTAAGCCCATTTTGCGTTTTCAAAACAGATGTTTTGAGTTTGTTCGCATTCCAAATAAGGATCCAAACCATATTGGTCGCAAATTTGATTAGCTTCTTCGATAGAAGCGATGCCGTATTGGCTTAATACTTTATTGATTTGAGCCTCACGACGGTTTTGGCTTTCAAATTTTACTTCTCTCATCATAATTTGTTTCTCCTTTCAATTAGTCAATACGTGGGTCAATGAATTTAACAGCGCCTTGTTCTTCGGTGAAACGACCGTAGGTAGCAGTAGCTTTTTTAAGAGCTTCGTTTGCATCAACGCCTTTTTTAATTTGTTCCATCATAACGCCCAAGCGTACAAATTGGTAACCGCAAACTTCGTCGTCTTGGTCCAAAGCAATTTTGGTAACATAGCCTTCGGCCATTTCCAAGTAACGAACACCTTTAGCTTTGGTAGAGAACATGGTACCAACTTGGCTACGCAAGCCTTTACCCAAGTCTTCTAGACCAGCACCAATTACCAAACCACCTTCAGAGAAAGCAGATTGAGTACGTCCGTAAACAATTTGCAAGAACAATTCGCGCATTGCAGTATTGATAGCGTCGCACACAAGGTCTGTGTTAAGCGCTTCTAACAAAGTTTTGCCAGGAAGGATTTCGGCAGCCATAGCAGCAGAGTGAGTCATACCCGAGCAACCAATGGTTTCAACCAAAGCTTCTTCGATGATACCTTCTTTTACGTTCAAGGTAAGTTTGCAAGCACCTTGTTGAGGAGCACACCAACCAATACCGTGTGTAAGACCAGAAATATCTTTAATTTCTTTAGATTTTACCCATTTGCCTTCTTCTGGAATGGGAGCAGGACCATGGTTAGGACCTTTTTTTACAACACACATGTGTTCTACTTCGTGTGAATAAACCATACTTTGTAAAATTTATAAATGAATAATGTTTTTATTGTTTAGTCGTTTAGTCGTTTAGACGACACGCAAAGATAATAAAATTTCTCCTTTCTCCTTTATCAAATCTCAACTATTTTCAGTAAGCGTAGCGCTTAATAATATTGTACGCTTCGTGGATGCCTAGTTCGCCTGCTTTGCTTAGGTCTTTGCGACCTTGCTCTTTGTTGCCTTGATAGATGTAAATAAGGCCACGGTTGTAGTAGGCTTCGGCAAAGTCGGGGTAGGTATCAATGCATTGGGTAAAAAAGGCAATGGCGTCGCTGTATTTTTCTTGTAGCAAATGAATGTAACCAATGTTGTACACCGCATAAATCAGTTTGGGGTCTAACTGCAAGGTCATATACAAATCGTTAATGGCCAGCATACAGGTGGCTTGGGTAAGTCCGTCTTTGGATGTTTCGGCCTCTCTGATGCGGGCATTGGCACGATTAAAGTATGCCAATACGTTGGCAGGGTAGTGCTTAATAAGCAGGTCAAAGTCGGCTATAGCACTGCTAAAATCTTCTACCTGCGTTAAGCAGTATGCACGTAGCATTAGCGTACGTTGGTGGGTAGGATTGGTGCGTAGTTGCTCGGTGCAGCTATCTATGGTGCTAAAGTACGTATTTACATCGGTGGCCTTTTTGGCTTTTTGCACGGTACAGAACTCTAAGTCGCTGCCTGTTAACTTGTTGTAGTTATCAATTTGGGCATTGTATAGCGACTGACGTTTAATTTGTGCATCGGGGTCGGGGGTGCCAATAATAAAGTTAGAAAGCGGCACAATGGCCACGTCTTTGTCTTGTACTTGCCCCCTAATGTCGCTGTTATAACGGTCTTTTTTCTGTGCATTTAGTTGGTGTACAATGGCCCTAGCCTGTGCATTGGGTTCTAACGCTTTTTGCTGTGATGTTTTTGGTGGACGCTTACCGCTACGCACTTCGCGCTCTATTTGCATGGCCATGTATTCATCTTTGTCGGCTCCAATAATGTCGTGCATTTTGCGTTTGGCCTTGCTACGTCCATAATAGGCAGGAATAAAATCGGGGTATTGTTCCAATATAACGGTGTAGTCTTTTATAGCCCCCTTATAGTCGCCTACTTGGGTGCTTAATAGGGCACGTTGCATATAGGCATTGTAGTTGTTGGGGTCTAGGGCAAGGCAGGTGCTAAAATCGTCAATGGCGCGGTTGTCATCGCCTACATTGGCACGCAGCAACCCTCGGTTAAAGTACGATAGTGCATTTTTGTTATCGATGTCGATAGCGGTATCAAAGTCGCTCATAGCCCCGCGCAAGTTGTTCATTTTCATGCGAATAATGGCACGGTTGCCGTAGTAATCGCTTCTGTAACTATTGATGCTAATGGCTTGGTCTAAATCGGATAAGCCAGGTTCGTTTTGTCCAACTTCGTAGCGAATCATGCCGCGCATGGCATACGCCAAATCGGCCTTGTTGTTGTATAAAATAGCCGTGTCAAGGTTGGCTATGGCTTGCAGGGTATCTGTTTTTTGTAGTTGAATTTGTGCCCTTAAAATGTACCCTTCGGTGTATTTTGGGTATTCTTTAATGAGCGAATCGCATACGCTTAACGCCTCGTTGGTTTCTTCTAAGCGAATTAGGTTTTCAATCCACAAGTTGGTGGTATTGATGTTATTAGGCTCAAATTCTAGTGATTTTTTAAAATCTTCGGTCGATTTTTCTAGTTGCCCAATTTGTCGATACGCATAGCCACGGCAGTAGTAAACTTTGGGCAAAAAAGGATTGATTTCTAGTGCCTGGTTGCAGTCTAAAATGGCACCTTGGTAGTCTTCCAAACTTAGTTTGGCATAGGCGCGGTACAGGTAAGGGTCGGTAAGGTGGGGCTTGGCTTTGATTACTTGGTTAAAGTACTGAATAGCTACCACGTAGTCTTCAAAGTACAACGCATTACGGCCTATGTCTATAAGGCGTTGCGTATTAATTTGTGCCATTCCCATCATCGAGAATAGCACAAATAATAGCGTGTATGTAAGACGTCTAAAGTCCAAATTATTTTAACGCAAAAGCCCACACCTCTTCCACATTTTTTACATAGTGGAAGGTTAGGCCTTTTAGGTAGATGTCCTTAATTTCGTCTATGTTTTTGCGGTTTTGGTAGCAAAGCATAATGTCGGTTACGCCAGCGCGTTTGGCGGCCAAGATTTTTTCTTTAATGCCGCCCACAGGCAATACTTTGCCGTGCAAGGTAATTTCGCCCGTCATGGCTAGGTGTTTGCGTACTTTTTTGCCTGTAATGGCCGATAGCAAACTGGTGGCAATGGTAATGCCTGCCGATGGACCATCTTTAGGAATAGCCCCTTCGGGTACGTGAATGTGTATGTTGTGGGTTTCAAAGAAATCGTCTTGTATACCCAATTCTTTGGCATGTGCTCTAATGTACTGAAGTCCAAGGGTAGCCGATTCTTTCATTACATCGCCCAAGTTGCCCGTAAGGGTTAGTTTTTCGCCTTTACCCTTGCTTAAACTGGTTTCGATTTCTAAAATTTCGCCCCCTACCGATGTCCATGCTAGTCCAGTTACAATGCCAATTTCTTCTTTTTGGCTTTGTTCCGATGCATCAAACGGAGCAACCCCTAAAAAGTCGTACAAATCGGCAGGTTGAAGCGTAATGCTGTAATTTTCGTCCATGGCCAATTTGCGGGCTGCTTTGCGGGCAATTTTAGCTATCAGTTTATCCAAACCACGCACACCCGATTCGCGTGTGTAACCCTCTATAATGGCCTTAATGGTTTTTTTAGGGATTTGCACCGCTTTGGTAGAAATGCCGTGGTTTTCCCATTGTTTGGGAATAAGGTGTTTGGCGGCAATTTCTATTTTTTCTTCTACAATGTAACCGCTAATGTTAATCAGTTCCATGCGGTCTAGTAGCGGACGCGATACGGTACTCAAATCGTTGGCCGTAGCAATAAACAATACCTTAGAAAGGTCGTAGTCGATGTCGATAAAATTATCGTGGAAAGCCCCATTTTGTTCGGGGTCTAGCACTTCCAATAGGGCCGACGATGGGTCGCCCTTAAAATCGTTGCCAATTTTATCAATTTCGTCTAAAATAAACACGGGATTAGACGAACCCGCTTTTTCTAAACTTTGAATAATACGACCAGGCAATGCGCCCAAGTAGGTGCGACGGTGTCCGCGAATTTCCGACTCGTCGTGCAAACCGCCCAACGAAATGCGGGCATATTTGCGTCCCAATGCTTCGGCTACCGATTTACCTAACGAGGTTTTACCCACCCCCGGAGGGCCATAAAGGCAGATGATGGGCGATTTTAAATCGCCTTTTAGTTTTAAAACCGCCAAGTGTTCTAGAATGCGTTCTTTTACGTCGTCCAACCCAAAATGGTCGCGATTTAGCACGCGCTCGGCAGTTTTAAGGTTAAAGTTATCTTTGGTATATTCGTTCCAAGGTAAGTTTACCAAGGTTTGAACATAGTTCATTTGAATGGAAAAATCGGGCGAGTGGGTAGGCATGCCTTCTAGTTTGGCAATTTCTTTTTCTACCTGCTCTTTAACGGCTTGGTTCCACTTTTTGGTGGCTGCTTTTTGGCGCAATTGGCTTAAATCTTGCTCTTGCACCGATCCGCCCAATTCTTTTTGAATGGTTTTAATTTGTTGCTGCAAGAAATATTCGCGTTGTTGCTTGTCGATGTTCTCCATGGCTTGCGACTGGATAGACGACTTAATTTCTAGCATTTGCGATTCTTGGGTAAGCATTTTCAGCAACAAGTAGGCACGTTCTTCAATGTGACCAATTTCTAGCAGTTGCTGGCGATCTTCTAATGCCAAACCAATGTTTGCAGCAATAAAATTGATGATGAATTGTTCTTTTTCGATGTTGCGAATGGCAAACAACAAGTCTTGAGGCATGTTGCTCGACATACGAATCATACGCATAGCCAAGTCTTTAATGGCTTCGACCAATGCGGTAAAGTTCTTTGATTTGGGAACTTTGGTAATTTCTTTGCGCAGTTCGACCGATGCGGTCATGTAGGGCGTTTCGCTAACTACCTCGTTGATTACAAACGATTTTCTGCCCCTTAAAATAACCGTAGTAGTGTTATCGGGCATTTCTAAAATGCGCACAATTTGTGCTACCGTACCTACTTTAAATAGGTCGGCTAGTTTGGGATCGTCGGTGTTTTTGTCAATTTGGGCAACGGTGCCAATGGCGCGTCCTTTTTTGTACATTTCGCGCACCAAACGCAACGATTTTTTTCTGCCCACCACCACTGGCATCATCACGCCAGGGAACAATACCATGTTGCGCAACGCCAATATGGGCAATAACTTATCGTCCGATAGTTGAAACGAATCGTCTTCGCTCTCTTCGGCTATAATGGGAATAAATCCCGCATCGTCCATGTTATCGCCTAAGGCTCCTATAATAAGTTGGCTATTTTTTAATTTCATTTAGATAGACGATTCAAATTGTTTTAAGAAACGAACATCGTTTTCTGAGAACATACGCAAGTCTTTGCATTGGTATTTTAGGTTGGCAATACGTTCTACACCCATACCAAAGGCATAACCGCTGTACACTTTTGAGTCAATGCCGCAGGCTTCCAATACATTGGGGTCTACCATACCACAACCCAAAATTTCTACCCAACCGGTATGTTTGCAGAAAGGACAGCCTTCGCCACCGCATAGGTTACAAGAAATATCCATTTCGGCACTAGGTTCGGTAAAGGGGAAATACGAAGGACGTAAACGAATTTGGGTAGATTCGCCAAACATTTCTTTAGCAAAGTAAAGAAGGGCTTGTTTTAAATCGGCAAACGATACGTTTTTGTCGATGTAAAGGCCTTCTACTTGGTGAAAGAAACAGTGTGCACGGTAAGAAATAGCCTCGTTGCGGTACACGCGTCCGGGGCAAAGCACACGGATAGGAGGTTCTTGGGTAGACATTACGTGCGATTGTACGCTACTGGTGTGCGTGCGCAACAAAATGTCGGGGTTCTTTTCTATAAAGAACGTATCTTGCATATCGCGGGCAGGGTGTTCGGGTGGAAAGTTAAGCGCACCAAACACGTGCCAATCGTCTTCAATTTCGGGGCCTTCTGATACGGTAAAACCAAGGCGCGAAAAGATGCTAATGATTTCGTTTTTAACCAACGATAGGGGATGACGAGTACCCAAATCGATGGCTGTAGCCGTACGGGTAAGGTCTAATTTTTCGGCATTAGCGCCGTCTTCAAAACTAGCTTTTAGCTCGTTAAATTTATCTTGAGCAACGTTTTTAAGTTCGTTAAGTAACTGACCCATAGCGCGCTTTTCTTCGCCGGGTACGTTTTTAAATTCAACGAACAAATCGTTTAAAATGCCTTTTTTGCTAAGGTATTTAATGCGTAGGGTTTCTACTTCTTCTTTGCTTTGGGGTTGTAATCCCTTAATTTCAAGTAATAGACTGTTAATCTTGTCCTTCATAATCATCGATGTTTACGTAAACGCTGCAAAAATACAACTTTTTCTGTACACTATGAAATATTTTTTTGTTATAAGAATGTAAGAAAAACATTCGTTTAGCTAGCAGAAAACGATTCTTAAAAAAGTTATCAACTTTTTATACATTCTTTGTGCATAAATTATGATTATGTAACTTTATTAGTCGTTTTAAAATTACTATCTTTGCCCCTAATATAATTGTTGTTAGTTAACGACATAATCATTATGGGAAAAATTATTGCTATAGCCAATCAAAAGGGTGGGGTAGGTAAAACCACCACGGCAGTAAACCTTGCGGCATCGTTGGCCGTTATGGAAAAGAAAGTATTGTTGGTAGATGCCGACCCACAAGCCAATGCTTCGTCGGGTTTAAACATCGATATTACCAACATTCACGAAAGCATTTACGAATGTTTGGTAAATGCTATGCCCATTCAAGATGCTATTAAAAAAACAGAAGTAGATAATCTGGATATCTTGCCATCGCACATCGATTTGGTAGGGGCAGAAATCGAAATGCTAAAACTAGAAAACCGCGAAGAATTTTTAAAACGCATTTTGCACCCCATAAAAGATCAGTACGATTACATCATTATAGACTGCTCACCCTCGTTGGGCCTAATTACCGTAAACTGCTTAACCGCGGCTAATTCGGTTATTATTCCTGTGCAAGCCGAATATTATGCCTTAGAGGGTATCAGCAAATTGTTGGTAACCATCAAAATTATTAAGAGCCGCCTTAACCCCGATTTAGAAATTGAAGGTTTCTTGTTAACCATGTACGATGCTCGTTTGCGTTTGGCACGCCAAGTGTACGACGAGGTAAAACAACACTTCCAAGACATGGTGTTTGAAACCATCATTCAACGTAACATCCGACTTAGCGAATCGCCTAGTCACGGGGTGCCTGTGTTGATGTACGATGCCGAATCGACCGGAGCACGCAATTACTTGCAGTTGGCAGAAGAAGTTGTAAAGAAAAACGCATAATATATGGCAGAAAAAAAGAGTGCATTGGGCAGAGGATTAGGAGCCTTGATTGATTTGCAACCTACGGTGCAAACCAGCGGTTCGTCGTTGATAGACGAGGTGGAATTGTCTAAGATTGTAGCCAATCCTACGCAGCCCCGTACCATGTTTGACGAAGAAGCCCTAAAAGAATTGGCGGCTTCTATTGCCGAGTTGGGCGTAGTGCAACCCATTACCTTGCGCGAGACCGAACCTGGTAAATACATGATTATTGCTGGTGAACGTCGCTATCGTGCTTCTAAAATGGCGGGATTGACCAAAATTCCTGCTTACGTAAAACGCGTATCGGACGAAACCATGATGGAAATGGCGTTGGTAGAAAACATCCAACGCGAAGACCTTAACTCGATAGAAATAGCCCTTACCTACCAACGTTTGTTGGACGAATACCAATTTACCCAAGAAAAATTAAGCGAAAGGGTAGGCAAAAAACGGGCTACCGTGGCCAATTATTTGCGATTGCTAAAATTGCCTGCCGAAATCCAATTGGGCTTGACCAAAAAAGAAATTGATATGGGGCATGCCCGTGCTCTTATCAATGTGGCCGACCCTGCGGTAATGATAAAATTGTACGAAGACATTGTAAAAAATGGGTACTCGGTACGTAAGGTAGAAGAATTGGTAAAAGGTTTGTCTGCCCCAAAGGCGTCTAAAAAACAATCCGACCCCGAAATTAAAGCAGAATACGAACAAATGGGCAAGCATTTGTCTACCTTGTTTGGCGCATCGGTAAAAATTGAGCGCAACGATAAAGGCAAGGGACGTATTGTGTTGCAATTTGCCAACGACGATGAACTAGAAAAATTGTTGGCAACCATGGATCAAATTCGCCAAAACGCTTGAAAAAACTACTTTACATAGTAGCTGGTTGGTTGTTGTGCACAATAGGGGTATATGCCAGTACCTTTCAGGTAACTACAGATTCGCTTAGTCCAATAATAGTGGATACCACTTTTGTGCTGGGCGCGGTAGATACTACACAAGTAGTGGCAGATACTACGCAAGCCCAGAGCCCTGTGGTGTACTTGCATACCGATAAGCAAACCATTCCCCCCGGAACTCCTGTAAAAAGCAACTATAAGGCCGACCCCGATATGGCGGTGTGGTTGGC
Organism: Paludibacteraceae bacterium; assembly: GCA_017387515.1. Taxonomy (GTDB): domain Bacteria; phylum Bacteroidota; class Bacteroidia; order Bacteroidales; family Paludibacteraceae; genus Enterocola. The sequence continues at coordinate 5,321 of JAFOFC010000072.1, read as the reverse complement.
TGCTGTAGTGCCTGGGTTAGGGCAAATCTACAACCGTCAGTATTGGAAACTACCCATTGTGTATGGTGGTGCCATGGGATTGGGGTATGCCATCTCTTGGAACAACCAAATGTACATCGATTACAGAAAAGCCTACGTCGATTTAATAGATGCCGACCCTAACTCTACCTTTTATACTAAGGTGCTACCCAATGGGGTTGTTATTGATGCTTCTAACAAAGATTACTATACCCGTACCCTTAAAAATAAGCAAGATGCCTACCAGCGCAACCGCGATTTGTGCATTATTTGTACGGGTGTATTGTATTTATTAACCTTGATTGATGCTTACGTAGATGCCCAAATGGCCGATTACGACATCAGTCCCGACCTTTCGCTACAAGTGGCGCCTGCTGTGTTGCCACCTAGTCAATATCAGCAAACCGATACCTCTATTGGTTTGCGTTGTAAATTAAAATTTTAATGAAACGAATTGTATTTTCTTTAGTTACCTTATACCTAAGTTTAGGAAGTTTATATGCCACTACGGCTACTACAGCAGCAAAAGATTCTACCCTTGTTACCCCCACGGTTGCGGATACGCTAGCCGTTACTGCCGATAGTTTGCTAGCCGATACCACAGAAATTGCGGTATTTAACCGCATTATAGAAGAATCGTATGTGCGTTGGCGTTACGATTTGCACCAAAACGATTCGTGTGCTTCTGTTCAATGGACCGATACCCTAAAAAAAGAGGATTACGTTTGTTACCTTTCGCAAATGCCTACCATTATAGAAATGCCCTACAATCAGGTGGTGCGTTCGTACATCGATTCGTATGTGCGTCGTTACCCAAAACGCTTATCGTCGTTGTTGGCACTTTCTAAGTACTATTTCCCTATTTTTGAAAACGCATTAGAAGCCGGTGGCCTGCCCCTAGAACTAAAATACTTGCCTGTTATAGAATCGGCACTGAATCCCTCTGCTAAATCGCATGTGGGTGCTGGTGGTTTGTGGCAATTTATGCCAGCAACGGGTAGGTTGTACGGGTTAGAGGTTAACTCGTTGATAGACGAACGTTGCGACCCTTACAAATCGTCTAAAGCAGCGGTGGCCTACCTTAAAGATTTGTATGCTATTTACAACGATTGGATGCTGGTAATTGCTGCCTACAACTGCGGCCCAGGTAATGTAAACAAGGCCATTCGTCGTTCGGGAGGTAAAACCGATTATTGGGATATTTACGAATACTTACCCCGCGAAACCCGTGGCTATGTGCCTGCCTTTATTGCGGCCAACTATGCCATGCACTATGCCGAAGATTTGTACCATATTTGCCCTGCCGAGTTAAAATTACCCTTGGCTACCGATACCGTTTGTGTTAACTATCGCGTGCACTTAGAGCAAATATCCGATTGTTTGGGGGTACACATTGACGAGTTGCGCCGCTTAAATCCTCAGTACCGCTACGACCTTATCCCAGGCAATACCAAAACTTGTAACCTTTGCTTGCCCAGCGATTATGCTTATCGTTACTTAACCAAAAAAGATTCAATTGTAGCGCATAAAAGCGAGTTAATATCGCGCAAGGTAGAAAATAAGATTGCCATGCAAACCACCTACAAGGTGCGCTCTGGCGATAATCTTTGGACCATAGCCAAAAAGAAAGGCGTGTCGGTTGCGGCAATTCGCAAGGCCAACGCGCCTAAAAAGCTAAACGTCCTTCAAATAGGACAGGTTATAAAATTACCGGTAAGGTAATTTTGTAGTTGATAGTTGATAAAGGAGAAAGGAGAAATAGGCTCTTTGGGCGTATTTCTCCTTTATTATTTCGATTAGCCGATTATTCAGGCTTCGCCTTCATGAAGTTTGGCATCGGCTCAGCATAGTCAAAATAAATTTTGTCTCTGCATTCGCCTTGCACAAACTTTAGCCGGTTAGTCGATTAGTCTAAGCGAAGCGACTATTATTCTATCGATTTTACTATTACGCTATCGGGGGTGTAGGGAAAGAAATCTACAATAGGACTCTCGGATACAGCTACAATCACGTAATCGGATAGGGTGCCTTTCATGCCTTCGTTTAGGTATTTAATGGCCGATTCTACCGACGATGCTTGTACCAACAACATTTGTGCTACCTTTTTTTCTACGCCTTTGGCCTCGTCTAGCAACATAATGTGAATTTTACAGTTGTACCAACGGTCGTCGCTGTCTAGTTGGCTAGGAAATAGCTCGGCATATTTAGCGCGTTTAATGTTGGTAATTTGGTACTCTCCCCCAATGTATTGGCATTGTTCTTTAATAATGCGAGCCTCTGCTTCGGTGTACGATAAGGCATCTACCAAGTAAGCCTCGGTTACTTTCTTTAATTTTCCGTCAATGTTTTTTTCGTAACGGATGCGACATTCGTATTTTTGTTCCATAAAGTAAGATTATTTATTTTGTAGATGCAAAGGTAACTTTTTTTGCAAAATAGGCAACTTGCCAAATCGGTAAAAAATGACTATTTTTGTGCAAATTTTAAACCTAGTATAAGCGCATTAAGCATGGATTTGAAAGAAGAAATTAACCGTCGACGCACATTCGCCATTATATCGCACCCTGACGCAGGTAAAACCACATTGACAGAAAAATTGTTGTTGTTTGGGGGCGCTATTCACATTGCAGGTGCCGTAAAATCGAACAAGATTAAAAAGACCGCTACGTCCGACTGGATGGAGATAGAAAAACAACGTGGTATTTCGGTGGCAACATCGGTAATGGGATTTGAGTACAAAGATTACAAAATCAATATTTTGGATACCCCCGGTCACCAAGACTTTGCCGAAGATACGTTCCGTACCCTTACAGCCGTAGATAGCGTAATTATTGTGATTGACTCGGCAAAAGGGGTAGAAACCCAAACTCGCAAGTTAATGCAGGTGTGCCGTATGCGCAAAACCCCCGTTATGGTGTTTATTAACAAAATGGACCGCGAGGGTAAAGATCCATTCGATTTGCTAGACGAAGTAGAATCGGAATTGGGCATTCATGTGCGTCCTTTAAGCTGGCCCATTAACAGCGGTGCATCGTTTAAAGGGGTGTACAACATTCATCAAACCAGTTTAAATTTATATACCCCCAATAAACAAACCGTTAGCGAAACCGTAGCCATCGATTTAAATAGCCAAGAACTAGAAGACTATGTAGGCGATAGCGATGCGGCTAAATTGCGCGACGATTTGGAATTGATAGAGGGCGTTTATTCAGAATTTGATGTAAACCAATATTTGGCAGGCGATTTGGCCCCCGTATTTTTTGGTAGTGCGCTTAATACCTTTGGGGTTAAAGAATTGTTGGATTGCTTTGTAGAGATAGCGCCATCGCCCCGTCCCGTAGAGGCCATTGAACGCAAAATAGACCCTTACGAAAATGCATTTTCGGGCTTTGTGTTTAAAATACACGCCAATATGGACCCTAACCACCGCAGTTGCATTGCCTTTGTAAAAATTTGCTCGGGTAAATTTGAACGCAATGTTAACTACAAGCACATTCGCCATGGCAAGATGATGAAATTTTCTGCCCCTACGGCGTTTATGGCGCAAAAGAAAGAAACTGTTGACGAAGCCTTTGCAGGCGATATTATTGGTTTGCCCGATACGGGCAACTTTAAAATTGGCGATACCCTTACTGGGGGCGAGCAAATTCACTTTAAAGGATTGCCCAGTTTCTCGCCAGAGATGTTTAAATACATCGAAAATGCCGACCCCATGAAACAAAAACAATTGCAAAAAGGCATTGACCAATTGATGGACGAAGGGGTTGCACAGCTGTTTGTAAATCAATTTAATGGCCGTAAAATTATTGGTACGGTAGGGCAATTGCAGTTTGAGGTAATTCAGTATCGTTTGTTGCACGAATACGGGGCACAATGTAAATGGGAACCCATTCACCTATACAAGGCTTGTTGGATAGAAAGCGACGATGCTGCTGAACTAGAAAACTTTAAAAAGCGCAAATACCAATACATGGCAAAAGACAAAGAAGGCCGTGATGTGTTCTTGGCCGATTCTAACTATGTGTTGCAAATGGCGCAAAGTGACTTTAAGAATATTAGGTTCCACTTTACTTCGGAGTTTTAGGCGAAGCCTAAAACTCCGAAGTAATTACTAATTACTCAATGCTGGGCCTCTGCATAATCCAAAACTGGGCCCTTCGACAGGCTCAGGGACCGTTTTGGCTTCTGCTCTCGGCTTGCACAAAGATTCGACAAGCTCAGTGACCGCATTGCAAATTCCTAATTCCTAATTCCTAACTCCTAACTCCTAACTCCTAACTTCTAACTCCTAATTATGAACATAGGTTCTTATAATTCCCTTAAAGTAGTAAAACGCGTAGCGTTTGGCTTGTACCTAGACGGCGAGGAAGCAGGCGAAATCTTGCTTCCCAATCGTTATGTCCCTGCAGATGCACAAGTAGACGATTATTTAGACGTTTTTATTTATACCGATGGCGATGATCGCCTGATAGCTACTACCGATAAACCCCTAGCAGCGGTAGGCGATATAGTTCCCTTGCAAGTAAAGGCTGTTGGCTCTTACGGTGCTTTTTTGGAGTGGGGTATAATGAAAGACCTGTTTTTGCCTTTTAGCGAACAAACAGCCGATGTAAACGAAGGCGATACAGTGGTGGTAGGTTTGTACCTTGACAGTAAAACCAACAGGGTGGTGGCTACCATGCGTTGGGGACGCCTATTGGATAAAACCTTGCAGCCAACTTTTGCTCAAGGCGATGAGGTGCAAGTTATGATTGCCGCTAAAACCGACTTGGGTTATCGCGTGTTGATAAACGGTGCCTTTGTAGGGCTAATATACCAAAATGAGGTGTTTAAGCCTTTGCAAATAGGCGATGTGATGCCTGCTTACATTCATCGTTTGCGTGAGGATGGTAAAATTGATGTTAGATTGAATAAGGCGGGTTATGCCGCCATAGAGGGCGAAGCTGCTAAATTGCTTGCTCTGTTGCAGCAATCGGGTGGGTATTTGCCAACTACCGATAAAAGCCCTGCCGAAACCATTTACGAAGTGTGCGGTATGAGCAAGAAAACCTACAAAAAAGCAGTGGGCGAGTTGTATAAAAAACGACTTATCTTGCTAAAAGACAATGGTATTGTATTGGTAAAAAAATAAATATTACAAAAACACTTGTAGAATACAAAAATTGTAGTATCTTTGCATCGTCTTAAAGACAACATGGTGATTGTAGCTCAGTTGGCAGAGCATCGGATTGTGGTTCCGAGTGTCGCGGGTTCGAGCCCCGTCTTTCACCCAAAGGCTGATTCGTAAGAGTCAGCCTTTTTTT
>JAFOFC010000071.1 GCA_017387515.1 Paludibacteraceae bacterium | reverse complement strand
TTGCCAAATACGCCGAATTACTTTTGGCACTGGTAGCCAAATAAACCGTTGTTTCTGCCAACACAATGCGGGCTTCGGGGAATCCTATCTTGTGTACCGTATCAAAACAAGCATTGGCAAGCAACAAGGCATTGGGATTTGCCAGGCCTATATCTTCGGATGCCGAAATAATCAATCGACGGGCAATAAATTTAGGATCTTCGCCCCCTTCTATCATGCGTGCCAACCAATAAATAGCAGCAGTGGGGTCGCTACCACGTATCGATTTAATAAACGCCGATATAATATCGTAGTGCATTTCGCCCTGTTTGTCGTAAACTGCCATGTTTTCTTGCAGCTTTGCTTGCACCATGTCGTTGGTAAGCACAATTTTATCGGCTGTTTCGGTAGCAATCAGCACTTCCAAAGCATTGAGCAGTTTACGGGCATCGCCACCCGAATATAGCAACAAGGCATCGGTTTCTTGCAAGGTAACGTTTTTGGTTTTAAGCACCTCGTCGGTGGTTAGCGCCAAGTTGATAAGTTTTAGTAAGTCGGTTTTGTCCAAAGGCTTTAACACATACACACGACAACGCGAAAGCAAGGGTGTAATAACCTCGAACGAAGGATTTTCGGTAGTTGCCCCAATCAGCACAACTGTTCCTTTTTCTACCGCCGACAGCAAAGAATCTTGTTGCGATTTGCTAAAACGATGAATTTCGTCGATAAACAGAATGGGAGGCTTGGGCGTAAAAAGTTTGTTTTTTTCGGCTTTTTCGATTACCTCGCGCACATCTTTGACCGACGAATGTACCGCAGAGAGTGCATAAAAAGGCCTATCCGACAAATTGGCGATGATGCGTGCCAGGGTTGTTTTACCAACTCCTGGAGGTCCCCACAAGATGAACGATGCCACATTGCCCGATTCTATCATTTTACGAAGAATGGCATTGGGACCTACCAAATGTTCTTGACCGATGTATTGGTCTAAAGTAGTTGGGCGGAGGCGTTCGGCAAGGGGTTGCATTTTTTTCTAATTTTGTTGGGACAAAATTAGAAAAAAAAGTCAAAAGTCAAAAGTCGAAAGTTGCGAGTAAGCGAGAGTAATGATAAGCTTGCTTAATCATTGCCGAGCGTGAGCAACTTCATGAGGGCGAAGCCCGAATAAAGTCGCAAGTCGATCGTCGTTCGTCGATCATCGCTTGTCAGTAGGGACGCACGGTCGTGCGTCCGTGGTTCAACCTCGCAACGACTTTTTTGTATAGGCGCCTCAACGATTAAACGATTCATCAATTATTCGGGCCCTTTAATATTTCTTTTGCGACTCGGCATAATCAATTCGCCGATTCGCCGATTCACCGATTAGTCGATTAGTCGTGAGCGCAGCGAACAAATCACAGCATCACCACCCGATAAAACTTGCTACTTTGTACATTTTATTATATATTTGCAAACGCTTTAAAGGACAAAATTACAAAACTATGACAAAGAAAATCATCACATGGGCAATTGTTGCCGTAACTCTTTTATTTTTAGAAAGTTGTAGCAGCTCATGCAACTGCGCATACGCAGATGCAAACACACAAAACACCATCGAAAACGTAGCTTGATCGTTTTTTTTGTTGCTTTGTTAATAATTAAGATTCATTTTTTTGGCAAGAACACCAAAAAAATGTAATTTTGCGTTGGAATTTTCTGATTTTCAAACTTTATAAACTTTTTAACAACATGATTAAAGTAGGTATTAACGGCTTTGGCCGTATCGGACGTTTCGTTTTCCGCGCTGCGCAAACCAGAAACGACATCGAAATTGTTGGTATCAACGACTTGTGCCCAGTTGATTATTTGGCTTATATGCTAAAATATGACACCATGCACGGACAATTTGACGGCACTATCGAAGCTGACGTTGAAAACAGCAAACTTATTGTAAACGGTAAATCTATCCGCATCACCGCAGAACGTAACCCAGCTGATTTGAAATGGGACGAAGTTGGCGCTGAATACGTAGTTGAATCTACCGGTTTGTTCTTGAGCAAAGACAAAGCTCAAGCTCACATCGAAGCTGGTGCTAAATACGTAGTTATGTCAGCTCCTTCTAAAGACGACACCCCAATGTTTGTTTGCGGTGTAAACTTCGACAAATATGTTAAAGGTACTCAATTCGTTTCTAACGCTTCTTGCACCACCAACTGCTTGGCTCCTATCGCAAAAGTATTGAACGACAAATGGGGTATCAAAGAAGGTCTTATGACTACTGTACACGCTACTACTGCTACTCAAAAAACCGTTGACGGTCCTTCTTTGAAAGACTGGAGAGGTGGTCGTGCTGCTGCTGGCAACATCATCCCTTCTTCTACCGGTGCTGCTAAAGCTGTAGGTAAAGTTATTCCTGAATTGAACGGTAAATTGACAGGTATGGCATTCCGCGTTCCTACTTTGGACGTATCAGTAGTTGACTTGACCGTTAACTTGGCTAAACCTGCTACTTACGCAGAAATTTGCGAAGCTATGAAAGCTGCTTCTGAAGGCGAATTGAAAGGCGTACTTGGTTACACCAACGAAGAAGTTGTTTCTTCTGACTTCTTGGGTGACACCCGTACTTCTATCTTCGACGCTAAAGCTGGTATCCAATTGACCGACAGCTTCGTTAAAGTTGTATCTTGGTACGACAACGAAATTGGTTACTCTAACAAAGTGTTGGAACTTATCGCTCACATGGCTAAAGTTAACGCTTAATCAACCAACTTTATATAAAAAGAATACGGTGCAAACGCACCGTATTTTTTTTTGCCTTCTGATTTAATTATCTACAAACTTATCAATTAAGTAGATAATCAGCAAACCTAAAAGAATCATAAGTAACATTACGATTTCCCCTTTCTACCCCAAATGAGATACCATAATGCAAATGCAATAAGACCTACTATTAATGATTTCATACTATCCTACACTCTGTTTGTGTCGTGCGCAACCTCTAATTGTTTTAATAAGTTCTATATTGCTATATACCATAAAACAACCAAAAGGTAACCTCAACGAACGATTAATCTATAACAATAAACGATGCCCAGTAGTAAGGATCTGAATAAATAGGATGTTGGCTCATTAAGAATTGGGCGTTACGGAATGCATTTTGCACGTAATACTCTTTACGTTTAAGTGAATTGGAAGTATAAAAATTCATGGGCACCACAAAACCTTCGTACAAATAGTGCATAAACAGGGCAGTAGCTTTGTCGTCCACTTGCCAAAGCGACATCACAACGGTATTAACGCCTGCTTTTTTAAAGGCGCGCTGCAATCCCCATATACCCTCGGGGGTAACATCGCCCAAGGCGGTATTACAAGCAGATAGCACCACAATATCTGTACCCGACAAATCTAAGGTTTCTATCTCGGCAGCTGTTAAAATACCATCGTCTACACCCAAAGGGATGCTTTTACCTTCCCATTTTCGGGCACCGTAGGCCATGATAAGGCCTGTATTTTTCATGACATCAACGCCTTCTTCTTGTGCAACAAATCCATGTGTGGCAAAATGCAAGATAGTAGGACTTTTACCATCCATATTTTTTACGGATTGTTCTGTTCCTTGTTCTTTAGACAAACACGTTACACGGTATTGTTCTGCTTTTAAGATAGAAGCAATGGTATCCACTTCTTGCCTAGTGGCTGGAAGCGGATAAACACTCCCCCTGGTTGCACCTGCTTTTTGCATGCTTTGGTATGAGAGTCGATAGGCCAAATCGCCGTACAACACAGCCGTTTTAGGCACTCTGTATGTGGGTTTGCTTACTAAATTGCGCGTAGAACTTAACCGGTACATATTAAAATGCTGTCCTGTTGTTTCGGTGTACGAATAGGGCAGAGTTTCTATGGCCAAGGTATGAAGCATACCATCGGGCGAAAAATAAATAGTACTTAACTTTTCGTCGTTGAAATAAAACAGCAAATCGCGCCAAAACAACTGCGCCATGGCATTGCCGTACGTATTAACATCATACCAATCGCTTTGCTTATCAACTTCTAGTTCGGTTAGGTTGCTTTTGGTGTTTACTAGCTTAAAAATAGGGGTAGAACAATCTTTAGTAATGATTAAAGCGGCATATGCATTTAGCACTTGTAGCAGTTCGCCCTTAAAAAAGTGGAATTCTACAAACTCTACTGCTGCCTCGCCTTCTTTTAAGGCTTTCTGAATATCTTTCCAGGTAACATCTTGTGTATCGGCAAATAATTGACTTTGCAAAGCCAATAAACTGCCTAGATGGTCTAACTGCTTTTGCAAACTATCGGTGGGCAAGCCGGCAGGTGGATTTGAATTAGCCAACTGCTTCTCTATCTTTTTATACTGGTTATAATAGCCCAACAGTGTTTGGTCTCCACTTTTATCGATACCCTGGGTTATTTGCTTTGCAGTGCGTAGTTGCAGCTGCTTGTAAAATAAAATATAATCGTACAAAAAACCGGTTGCCGACGCATCCTTAGAGGAATAGATAGCCGATAGCAAGTAATGAAAATACAAATCCTTATCAAAATAAGTGGCCATTTTATACCTATTCTTTTCTGAAACAGAAAAATACGCATTAGACATATAGGCCTTTCTGCTTTGCAAATAGGGCTTTACCTGCTTAAAAAATTGGGTATATTTACCTTCAAGAAACAAGGTAGATAGTTGGTCTTTAACCGCTTTATTTCTGTATGCCAAACTGGTTTGTGCATCGTGCAAAAGCGCCAAAACATCGGCTGGTACTTGTTGTCGTAAATACGGTTTTTGTTGCAATATGGTAGTGGCCTTGGCGTAGGTAGCCAGCGCTTGCTGTTCTTCGAAAGTAGCATGATAATAAGCGCCCAAGTAGATCAAGCAGGTTACGTAGTTTGGATCTACAATGCTGTTTTGTTCGTAATAAGCAACCAAATCGGGCATAACAGCTAAAAAAGCCATGGGATTATCTGTCATCTGGTTGGCAGCATCCATCTTCATTTTTAGCGTTTCTGTTGTAACTTGGGCAAAACTTCCCACGCTTACTAACAAATAGCACAATATGGCTACATAACGTTTCATGGAAATACAAGTTGCTGATTGCTTCCGCTGTATTCTACGGTGGGTGTTTGCGGACGGGCCACCAATGGATAGGTTACTTGTTGGGCCAGTTTAGCCGTTAAGGCAGAAAGTGTAAGGTTGGATAATTGATGACGCAAGGTATACAACACATAGCTTAACGAACCATAATGATTCCCCTCTACCCTACACTGCCTGTTTACCTCGTCATCGGAACAAGCTGCTATGGATATCCATTCTATGGGGCGTTCTTGGGTAAAAGGCAACGGTTTTGCACTTAACGTAAACTTAGCAGTAGAGCCCCGCACTATACTACTATCCGATATATCGCGCGTTGCTGTGCCACTATGGCAGGCATCAATTACCACCACTATACTACCTGCTGCACCTACTTTTTGACGCATCAAATGCAGTTGCTTATTGATAATATCGTCGGTTAAGTGCTTTTCGCCATGGTAATAAGAGGTAGGTTCTTGCAAGGCATCGTAAGGAATCCAGGCTTCGTCGTACCCGTCTTTTTCATCGCCATCTAAATCGGTGATTTGTTGGCCATGGCCCGAAAAATGGATATACACCCTATCGCCTTGCTGTAGTTTATTGGTAAGAGCAGCCAAATTGTCTAAAATATGGTTATAAGTAGCATTGGCATCGCATAAGGTAAAAATATGGTTGCTTTTAAAACCGTTTGCTAGTAGCATTTCTTGCACAATAGCAATGTCGTTATTGCCATTAATGGTGCACCATCCATAATCTACATCGGGATAATTTCCAATGCCTATAACCAAGGCATATTTATGCGCCATGGTGGGAAACAGGGCACCTATCCATACCAAAATTAAAACAATTCGTTTTTTCATTTGCCCTCTTTAATCTGTTTTAGTAACTGTTCGGCCGCATCTTTGTGAATGGCATTCATTTGAATCACTTGCCATAGTAAGTACCTAGAACGATACACTTTGTGCTGTTTAATGGCACACAAGGCACGCATGTACAGCATATCTTCTTTGGCATACCATAGCTGAACATTTTCTTTAGTAATAGTTGCTACTTGTTCTAAGCCTTTTACCAATACTTCATCGGCCTTAGCATATTGTTGCTGCTTCATTAACTGATTGGCCGATAAAATGATGTCGCTTACTTGGCTTTGCCCTTTTAGCGAAGCATAGGCCATCGTGACATCGTCTGCAGCAGCTGCATAAAGACTAACATCGGCACCTATTTGTTTTACCCTATCTACTTGTGGAAGCACAATACAGGCCGCCATACACGCAGCTACAGCCAACGGCATTACTACATAAGCCGCCCACTTAGCCACCGTTCGCTTCTTTCTATTTTGCTCGAACGTATTGACTTTGTTGCGCAAAACTTGCCTGCGAATAGCACTTATAACCTCGCGCTGCAATTCTACTTCGCTACGCAAATCCGCATCTTCTTCTATTTTTTCTTGAAAGGCTTGACGCTCCTTATCAGACATCTGGCCTGCAAGGTATCTATCTATGGTTTCTGTCAGCATCAAATTGTCCATAGCATCCTTTCTTTATGATTTCTTTTAATTTGGTCATGCACTTATTTTTACGCGTTTTAGCCACGTCTTCCGATTTATAATTCATCCGTTTAGCAATGCCAAACATGGTGTAATCTTCAAAATAAAACAGACGCAACACCGTGCTACAAGGTTCGGCTACTTTGGCAACATATTCCTGTATTAGTTCACGGTCGTTGTCACTAAAATAGGCATCACTATTGGAAGCAACACATATATCGTTTAGGGTATCATCGTCAGAAGAAATTTCTTCTAGTTTAACGTATTTGTGTGCTATCTTTTTGCCCATACCAAACAAATAAGCGCCTACTGGAACGGTTAAGTCCGACTCTTTTAGTTTGCCCGATATGATTTTTTCGCCCAATTCAACAAAAGCATCTTGGTAAATATCTTTTAGCAAATCGGCAGGGATACAATTGTAGCGTAGATTTAAGTTCTTGATGAATTCGGTTTTAAGGCCTAAGTAGTATGCTTCAACAAGGCGGTTGTTATTGGTTTTAAACGCCTCAAATAGTTTTGCATTATCTTCTAGGTTATATCGTGTCATAAGGTGCAGTAATGTTAGGTAAAGATAATACAAACCGAGAGCAGAACCAAAAATAAGTTTACTTATTTTTAGTTATGCCGAGGTGCAGTTTATCTTATCAAAAGATAATACAAACCGAGCGCAGAACAAAAATAAATTTATTTATTTTTTTATGCCGAGGTGCAAAAAAAACAGGCCTTGCTTACGCAAGACCTGCCTATTATGAAGTTCAACCCGCTACGCGGGTATCTTGATAGATAAAAAAGGATTCTAATGTGTAAAGTTCAAGGCTTGCGCAGTCCGAGAAACCGGAGCTTACTTATCGTAAGTGAGGATTTCGAGGACAAGCGTAACGCAGAAATTTACCATTAGAATACTTTTTACAACTCTTGGATTGAAGTGGAAGGAGTACCCTTTTGAATCTTCTTAACCAATCCTTGAAGCACGCTACCAGGACCAACTTCTACAAATTGTTCGGCGCCATCGGCTAGCATGTGTTGTACAGATTGTGTCCATTTAACGGGAGAGGTAAGTTGTTTTAGCAAGTTAGCTTTGATAACTGCAGGATCGGTTTCTGCTACGGTGCTAACATTTTGGTACACAGGGCAAATTGGGGTTGTAAATTGGGTTTGCTCGATAGCAGCAGCCAATTCTTCTTGTGCAGGTTGCATAAGTGGCGAGTGGAAAGCACCACCTACTGATAGTTTAAGCGCACGTTTAGCACCTGCTTCGCTTAATTTAGCGCATGCCTCATCGATAGCATCAATGGCACCCGAAATAACCAATTGACCTGGGCAGTTATAGTTTGCTGGCACTACTACGCCATCAATAGAAGCACAAATCTCTTCTACAGCGGCATCTTCCATACCAATAATGGCTGCCATGGTAGAGGGTTGCAATTCGCAGGCTTTTTGCATAGCCATAGCACGTTTTGACACCAATACCAAACCGTCTTCAAAACTCAAGGCACCAGCTGCTACAAGGGCAGAAAATTCGCCCAATGAGTGACCAGCTACCATATCGGGAGTAAATTTATCGGCGTATGTTTTAGCTAAAATAACCGAATGCAAGAATACAGCAGGTTGTGTAACTTTGGTTTGTCGCAAATCTTCGTCGCTTCCTTCAAACATAATGTCGGTGATGCGAAAACCTAAAATGTCGTTTGCTTTTTCAAATAATTCTTTTGCCAAGGCAGATTGTTCGTACATATCCTTACCCATTCCAGAGAATTGAGCTCCTTGACCTGGAAAAACAAATGCTTTTTTCATGTTAATGTATTTAGTGATTGAAATTACAAGGCAAAAGTACATTATTTTGGCCGATAAAGGACGATTTTTGCACAAAAAAACGCAATTTATGCAATTTTCAGCCACATACGCAGTAGCAAGCGTAGCCTATTATGGTTGCAAAAGTAAGCAAATACACCAGCAGCACAACCATAACATTTTGTTTATCAATGCCTTTAAGATAAACAGAAGAAGAACTAGGCATTTTTAATTCTTTTGTAACACACCAAAGGTATAGTCTATAGCACAAATAACCAATTAGCATACCCGCCAAGGCACCGCATAGAATATCGCCTGGGTAATGCACCCCCATGTACATACGCGAATAGCAATTGAGCAAAGCCCACGAGCCCACCGTGTAGGTATACGTTTTATTTCTGAAAATAAGCGAGGTAAGCACAGCAATACCGCAAGTATTAGAAGCGTGCGACGAACAAAAACCGTACACGCTACTGGTATGCCCGTGTACTAAATGTACAAAGGGTTGCATGGTAGGATCGTGTGTAGGACGTAATCGCTCAAAAAAAGGTTTACAAAAACCCGAAGCAAACTGGTCGGCAAGTAGCACGGTTAATGCCACGGCTAGTAGGCCATAAATAGCATCAAAACGCTTAGAACGGATAAGAACGTATATCAGCGATACATAAAAAGGGATCCAGACCAAACGGTCTGAAATCCAAAACATTACTTCGTCAAAAAACGGGATATTCCACCCGTTTATAGCCAAAAGCAAGGCTTTATCCCACTCTATTAAGGTATCTAACATGTTAAATAACGGCAATAGACGATGTAGGCAACCAACCGGTATTACCATCTTCGGTTTTAATCTCTGACCACTCTCCTACCGACGATTTAATAAACACTTTGGTACCCTCGTGTAAAATAAACAAATCGTTGCCACTGTTATCGGGCGAACTTTTTATGGTAACCGTGGGGATGTAAACAATAGCAACCGATGTATCGGTTAGTTCTGCTTGGCGCGACGAACCACAGCAGGCGGTAATAATGGCAAAGCATAAACAAGCAATGCCTACAGCAAAACCCGTTTTGCGCAACCACATTTGTCGGCCAAAAACATACAAAATAACCCCTATTAAACAGCTTATAAACAAGGCTACGCTGCAATAAGCCCATACATCGGGCATGGCTAGACGATAAATGTACTTCCACCAATCTACCAAAAAGATGCTGCCTATGGGGTCAATTTTATCGACCGTTAAGTTTTGCACAAAGGCAAGGTTATGTTTGGCATCTTCGTGACCCGAATCTAAGCGCAACGCACGTTCGTAATGAATAATGGCATCGGCTATTTTACCCATGCGGTAATACGTATTGCCTAAATTATAGTACAAATCGGCCGACGAGTTACCCGTGCTTAAAATGGTTTGGTAGTGCTCTGCTGCCTGAGCATAGTTGCCTTGTGAATAAAGGGCATCTGCTTGAGACATGCTAGAGGCCTGCATAGGCAGTACTACAGCCATCATGGCAAGCCATACTATGTATATTTTATGTTTCATGGTTTGCTATTTTAGTGCATTTTCTAATTGACCAATTAAATTGGCGGCTTTATCGTAACAATTTTCCATCGACAACGAATCGTCTACAACAGGCGAATAACGGGCAAATTCAAGATCGGACAAAAGTTGTAAGAACTCGTCTATAACGGCTTGCGATGCTCCGTGACGCATCAATTCTTCTTGCACATTGTCTTTGGTTAAATTAGCCAATGGGATGTTTAATTTATCGGCAATATAGCCCCAAAGTGCTTGTATAGCAGCCTCGTAGAAACTAGCTTTATTGCCTGCTTTGATGCAAGCTGCAGCCGATTTTAAGCGTTTACGAGCCAACTTATTAGCCCGTTTGTTTTTAACGCGTACCACATTGGCATTTTCTTTGGCTTGCTTGTGCAAAATAGCCAATAACAAGGCACACAACACCAAAGGAAGTACATAAGCCATGTAATGGGCAGATGTTCCATTAAAAGTTGAAACATTGGCCTTTAGTTCGTTATCGCCACCGGTATGAATAAAACGAATATCGCTGCCTAGGTTTTTAACTTTTTCTTTGTTAACCCCACTAGAAACCGTAGTTCCAGCTACTGGGTTATTAGCCACAGTATTGCCCGATACTGTAATGGTATAAGGCTGTGTAGACAGGGTTTTGTAGGTTGCATCGGCAGGGTCAAAGTACACAAACTGAGCCGATGGAATTTGGAAAGTACCCCCAAAACGTGGAATAGCCACGTATTCGGTAGTTTTGCTACCCGTAACGCCGTTTATGCTGGCCTTAATATTGTTGTCGGTTTTAGGATCGTAAGCATCAAAGTCGGCAGGGAAGGTAATTTCTGGCACTTTAGCCAATTTAAGGTTACCTTTGCCCGATACTTTTACTTTTAAGGTAACAGCATCGTTGGTGTTAACTTCGGTAGCCGATAAGGTAGATTGCAATTGGTATTGCCCTACCGCTCCGTTAAATCCGGCAGGAGCACCTGCTGGCAAAGCCTTAACGGTAATTTTTTTAGCAGGAATGTGCAATTCTTTTTTTACGTCTTGGTAGGTATTAAAAAAGTCGCCAAAGAAATTGCCGCTGTGTTGGTTAGTAACCATTCTTACCACGGCCTCTACATGCCCAGCATCGATGGTTAACTGGCCCGAACGTTGGGGAAACAGTAAATATTGTTTTAGCACAATGGTATTGTAGTTAAGCCCATCGTAATGCTCTACTTGCCACGAACGATTGGGGTCTAACTCTATTTCTTGCACATAAAAGTCTTTGAATTCGGGAAATTTAGCACTGCCTATTTGGGCAATATCTACCCTTGCATATAGTTTGTAGGTAAGCAATACCGCCTCTTGTTGATAAACCGTTGTTTTAGACAAGGTTTGCCTTACAAACAATTGTTTAGACGATAAACTTACTTGCGATGATTGGCTAGCAGGCTCGTTGGTTCTGCTGGTAGAGGCATTATTAGTGGCCGATGTTTGGTCGGCAGGCAATACCTTAATGGTAACGGGTTGCGAGGTATATTTTTCTTTTTTTACCATGATAGAGGCGGCTCCAATGGTAAAAGTACCGGGTTCGTTGGCCATTAAAATAAAGGTATGGTTAATGGTAAGCGACGAGCTCATAGAACCATTCACAATTTGCACACTACGTTGCGATGATACAGAAGGGCCCATCAATACCTCAAAATTGGGCATTTCGGGCACACGCAAATCTTTTGCTTCTTGGTTAACGGTGTACACCAACCTAAACTGTTGTCCTACCACCACACTTTGAGGTGCCTGTACCGTAAACGATACGTCGCTGGCCAACATGGCCAAACAACTCATCGTAAATAAGCACCATAAAAGTCCTAGTTTTTTCATCTTACCAATCTTTATCTAAACTCCGTTGACCGGCTTGTTGTTGTTTTAATTTTTCTTGTAAATCTTGTTCGTCTTGCAAATAAGCATCTAAAATTTGCTGAGCTTGTTCTTTAGACATTTCGTCTTGATTTTGTTGCTCTTGTTGCTCTTGCTGTTGTTGCTCTTGCTCTTTTTTATCTTGCTCTTGCTGTTGTTGTTGCTGCTGATCTTGCTTTTGCTCTTGATTTTGTTCTTGGTTTTGCTGATCTTGCTGCTGTTGTTGCTGTTGTTGCTGAGCTTGCAACTTTTGTTGCGCCAATGCTAAATTAAAGCGTGTTTCTTCGTCTTTAGGACTATTTTTAAGCGCATTTTTGTAAGCCTCTACACTATTTCCGTAATCTTCGGCTTTGTACAAAGCATTGCCTAAATTGTGGTAGATAGACGCCTTCTTCTCTTTATCGTCTGTTAACTGAGCTGCCTGATTAAAGGCTTTGGCAGCCTCTTGGTATTTACCTTGTTGGTACAAACTATTACCCAAATTGTAATGACTTTCTGTAGAGTTTTTTTCTTTTTGTATGCCTTTACGATAATCAATTTCTGATTGGGTATAATCTTCTTTATCAAAAGCCCTGTTTCCGCTTCTTATATCTGGATTGGCCTTTTGCGCCATGGCTACACCACAACATAAACAAGCACCTACTAGCAGTATTCTTCTCATGCTAAAAAAGTTTGAAATTTTTAAACAACGGATTTTTGCGCTCGGTTAACAAAACTTCAAGCAACAAAAGTACAAAAACTATCCAACCTATAACAGCATATTGCTCATTATATTCAGAATAAATCATTTGTTCCATGTCTGATTTGGCCAATTGATCTAACTCTGATTGCAACGACAGTACCGCTGTTACCGAATTATCGGCACGTACATACACACCACCACCCGCAGCGGCAATGTCTTGACACATCGATTCATTTAGCTTGGTAACCACTACGTTACCATCTCGGTCGCGACGAAAACTGTTGGTACCCTCGATGGGAATGGGCGAACCTTGTGGGGTTCCTACGCCCATAACATGCACGGTAACCCCATGCTCTAGCGCTTTTTTAGCCTGTGCGGTGGCATCATCCTCGTGGTTTTCGCCATCGGTAATAATAATGATGCTTTTTCCTGTTTCGGCATCGGTGGTAAATAGGCCCATACCCATTCTAATGGCCGACCCTATGGCCGTACCCTGAATGGGCACCATGCCTGGGTTAATGCTATTTAAAAACATTTTGGCCGACATAACATCGGTAGTCATGGGCATTTGTACGTAGGCATCGCCCGCAAACACCAGCAAAGCCACCTTGTTGTTTTGCGATTGGTCGATAAGCCTAGAAAGCAACTGTTTGGCACGTTGCATCCTACTGGGTGTTAAATCTTGGGCCAACATCGAGTTAGACACGTCTACCGCAATAACCATTTCGATGCCGCTGCGTTTAACTTTTTGCAATTTAGAGCCAAATTGGGGGCCTGCCACCATAAAGATAGACAGCGTAATGGCTATCAATAGTACATAAAATTTTACGCGGGGACGCCAATGCGACGCTTCGGGCATTAAATTAGCCAATAATTTTTTATCGCCAATTAGTTTTAAGCGTTTTGATTTTTGGTATAAACTATAATAAAATAAGCCTATTAGTACAGGGATGACCAACAAAGCATATAAAAATTCGGGATGTGCAAATCTAAACATAACCTACTTCTTTTCTATTAACCTTTAGGGTATGGATTTAAATACAGTTTGACGCAACAACATTTCGGCTAGCAAACACGCCAACATGGCCCATACAAACCAATGGTACAACTCTTCTTTTTGGCTGTATTCGTTTACTTGAATTTTGCTTTTTTCTAGCTGGTCAATTTCTTTGTAGATGTCTTGCAAAGCTGCCGTATTGGTGGCACGAAAATACGTTCCGCCCGTAATATCGGCAATTTGCTGAAGCGTTGTTTCGTCGATATCTACCTCTACATCTTGGTACTGAATGCCATAAGGAGTTTGGAAAGGATATGGCGCTTTTCCCCTAGTACCTACCCCAATGGTATACACCCTAATGCCAAATGTTTTAGCAATTTCGCCTGCCGTAACAGGTGCTACTTGCCCACGGTTGTTAGAACCATCGGTTAGCAAAATAATTACCTTCGATTTGGCCTTGCTATCTTTAATGCGGTTTACGGCAGTTGCCAATCCAGAGCCAATGGCAGTACCGTCTTCTATCATGCCACACTCTACCCCTTTAAACAGGTTGATTAACTCGGAATGGTTAATGGTAAGCGGACATTGGGTAAAACTTTCGCCAGCAAAAACCACCATACCGATGTTATCGTTGGGGCGTTGGGCAATAAATTCGGTGGCTACTTGTTTGGCTGCATCTAACCGATTGGGCTTTAAGTCTTCGGCCAACATACTACTAGAAATATCGAGCGACATAACAATATCGATACCTTCTATGGTTTTGTTGCTCCAACTATCGCTTTTTTGCGGACGCGCCAACGCTACAATAAGTGCCGTCAAGGCCAACATATGCAACACAAATGGCAAGTGACGCAAATAATGCTTGTATGTTTTTTTTGCATTAGCAAAAGGGGCTAACGACGAGAAACGAATCTCGGCCGTTAGGGTACGCTGCCTAAAAATGTAGTAGGCTACAATGGGAAGAATTAGCAGCAGTAATAATAGGTAATATGGATGTGCAAAGGTCATTTTTTTGTTGACTAATCGACTAATCGGTGAATCGGTTAATCGATGATTCATATTTCAGTTATGGACTTTATTCGCTTCGCTCATGAAGTCAGGCATCGGTTCGGCATAACAAATAAATTTGTTCTGCGCTCACCTCGCACTAACTTTCGACTTGCGACTCTTCTATTGGTTTGGTTTTGTCTACTACGTCAAAGGCTGTAAGCAAACTGCGCTCGTTCTCGTTTTCGAGCGGCACCATTTTGGCAAATTTTACCAAGTCAGCTAATGTTAACAGGTCTTTTAAGGCGGCACGCACCTCGTTTAGTCCTGGCTCTTTTTTTACCAGCGCCATAATTTCGTCGGATGTTAGTTCCATGGCATTGATGCCAAAGCGTCCTTCAAGGTACACACGCAACACATCGGTTACTTGGGTATAAAATACCTTGATATCGCCACACTGCCATATTTTTTGAACTTTTATTTCTTCTAATTTTTCTAAGGCCACGATGTGGGGCGGAATAACAGGCTGTGGTGTTTGGTCTATAAAAGGAACTTTTTTCTTGAACACGTATTTTAGTAACACAAAAATAATCAGGCTAACCACCAAAAACGCTAACAGAAAGTACCCTACCCATGTAAACAACTCGCTCCAATAAAAAGGAGCATCCATAATGGGTTTAATGGCTTTTACATCGTCTGTTTCGGGATTAACCGTTACTGTTGTTACCGACAAGCCCAAAGGAGCGGTTTGCAAGGTATCGCCTGCTGCCGCATAGGTATAAGATGGTATAAAGTAAAAACCGCTATCAAACGATGTTATTAAGTAATCGTAGTTTACTTGAATTCTACTATCGGACAGCGAAATGGTATCGGCTTTTACCATCTCTACAATTTCGATGCCTTTGGTAATGGTATCGGACAAAATGGGTATAGACACTTGCAAATTAGTTGGCTGTGCTACCGATAAGCGTAAACGGGCTTGTTCGCCAATTTGAATAGAGGCAGAATCGAGCTGACTACTAACGGTAAATTGCTGAGCCAAAACAACTTGCACCATGCTAAACAAAAGAATAAAGATGCGTAATTTCATACTAACCTCTCATTCTAAACAAAGTGATTAATGCTTTTACATAGTCTTCGTCGGTACGGATAGACACCATATCGACCCTATTTTTGGCCATTTGTTGTTGCAAACGATGCTGACTATCGCGCCAATAATTGTTGTAACGTAAACGAGTTTCTACACTAGCGGTATCTACGTACAAGGTTTGGCCCGTTTCGGCATCCTTCATTTTTACCCAACCTACATCGGGCAAATCGGCATCGCGCATATCGTACACTTGCATGGCAACCAAATCGTGTTTTTTGGCGGCAATCATCAAGGCTTTTTCAAAATCGGGCGACATAAAATCCGAAATCATAAAGGCTGTGCAACGTTTTTTAATAACGTTGGCAAAATAGCGCAAGGCTACCGACACATCGGTTTGGTTGCTTTCGGGTTTAAAATCGATCAATTCACGAATAATGTACAACACATGCTTTTTGCCTTTCTGTGGAGCAATAAACTTTTCTATTTTATCGGAAAAAAGGATAACCCCAATTTTATCGTTGTTTTGCAACGACGAAAAAGCCAACGTAGCGGCAATTTCGGTAATCATAGCACGTTTTGACTGATTAACCGTACCAAAATCGCTACTACCCGACACGTCGATAAGCAGCATAAAAGTAAGTTCGCGCTCTTCTTCAAACACCTTAACGTAAGGGTGATTAAAACGAGCGGTTACGTTCCAATCGATGCTGCGAATATCGTCGCCCATTTGGTACTCGCGCACCTCGGCAAACGACATACCACGCCCCTTAAAGGCCGAATGGTACTGCCCAGCAAAGATATTTTGAGACAACCCACGGGTTTTAATCTCAATTTGACGTACTTTTTTTATTAATTCTGATGTTTCCACTTCTAACAGTTAGGAATGAGGAGTGAGGAGTGAGGAGTTAGAAGTTAACACCTTACTCTTGAAAATGAATTTTAAAATTTATCACTAAATAAGATTGATTTTAAAGTTGAGAAGAAAGAACAAGGACTTAGGATTCTCAATATAATTTAAACTCCTAATTCCTAACTCCTAACTCCTAACTCATTAAGGTACTTCGACGATATTAAGGATCTCCGAAATCACATCCTCGGTGGTGATGTTATTAGCTTCGGCTTCGTAGGTAAGACCAATACGGTGACGAAGCACGTCGTGACATACGGCACGCACGTCTTCGGGAATAACGTAACCACGGTGTTTAATAAAGGCGTAAGAACGAGCGGCGGTGGCCAAGCTGATGGATGCACGAGGCGAACCACCAAAAGCAATCATGCCTTTTAGGTTTTCTAGGCCATAAGCTTGTGGGTCGCGGGTAGCAAATACAATATCAAGGATGTATTTTTCGATTTTTTCGTCTAGGTAAATTTCGCGAACGGTGTTGCGTGCCTCGATGATTTCTGCTGCCTTAATAATGGGTTTGATAGGTGCAGGTTTTGCCCCAATGTTTTGACGAATAATAAGGCGTTCTTCTTCTAATTTAGGATAAGACACCACTACTTTTAGCATAAAACGGTCTACTTGCGCTTCGGGAAGTGGGTAGGTACCTTCTTGCTCAATGGGGTTTTGGGTAGCCAACACCAAGAAGGGGTCGTCTAGTTTATAGGTAGCATCGGCAAGGGTTACTTGGCGTTCTTGCATGGCTTCTAGCAAAGCACTTTGTACTTTGGCAGGAGCACGGTTAATTTCGTCGGCCAAAATAAAATTAGCAAAAATAGGACCTTTTTTAACAACAAACTCTTCGGTTTTTTGGCTGTAAATCATGGTACCTAACACGTCGGCGGGTAGCAAATCGGGGGTAAACTGAATACGGCTGTATTTGCTATCGATTAATTGTGCCAAGGTTTTAATGGCCAAGGTTTTTGCAAGACCGGGCACCCCTTCTAAAAGAATGTGTCCATCCGACAACAAACCAATTAATAACGATTCTACTAGGTGTTTTTGACCTACAATTACTTTGTCCATACCCATGGTTAGGACATCGATGAATGCACTTTTTTGTTCGATGCGTGCGTTCAATTCTCTGATATCAACTACTTGATTCATATATTTGTTGTTTAGTTGTTTAATCGTTGAGGCGTTTAGTCGTTTAGTCGATTTATTTTATTGACTAATCGGTGAAAGTTTGTGCAAGCCGAGTGCAGAGTCAAACTTGTTTGAACTATGCCGAGGCGCCGCCAAACTTCATGAGGGCGAAGCCCGAATAATCGGTGAATCGGTTCAATTCGGTCCCTGAGCTTGTCGAAGTGCCCGAATTGAAATTTCGACTTTCGACCTACGACTTGCAACTTTATTCGACCCTATTCGGTCCCTGAGCCTGTCGAAGGGCCCTGTTTTGGATTATGCCGAGGCGAAGCCAAAGATATCGAAGGGCCCGAATAGATGATGATGCGGTGATTCGTTTAGTCGGTGCGATTTTGAACCACGGACGCACGACCGTGCGTCCCTACTTTCGACTTTCGACTTTCGACCTTCGACCTTCGACTTAATTACAGTTGCGAAGATAAGCAAATGTTAAATTGAAGACGTCTAATTCATATTAAAAGAGTAAAAACAATTGTTAAATTATTGATTTTTATGACTGATATTGGCAATTTAAGCGGGATGTAGTATTTTTGCACGTATGAATAGAGTTGAACTATTAGCCCCTGCTAAAAACCTAGAATGTGGCATACAGGCCATTATACACGGTGCCGATGCGGTGTACATTGGTGCGCCCAAGTATAGCGCACGCAGTGCTGCCGGCAATACATTAGAAGATATAGCGCAATTGGTACAATTTGCTCATGGGTATCACGCACGCGTTTTTGTGGCGTTAAATACCTTGCTAACCGATGCGCAACTAGCAGAGGCAGAACAACTTATTCACCAACTATACCACATAGGGGTTGATGCGCTTATTGTGCAAGATACGGGCATTTTTAACCTCAACTTGCCCCCTATTGCCTTGCATGCTAGCACGCAAGCCGATAATCGAACCGTAGAAAAGGTACGTTTTTGGCAAGAAGTGGGCTGCGAACAAGTGGTATTGGCCAGAGAATTATCGTTAGCGCAAATAAAAGAGATTGCATCGCAAACCAACGTTCGTTTAGAGGCCTTTGTGCACGGAGCCTTGTGCGTAAGCTACAGCGGACAATGCTATGCCAGCCAAGCCCTTTGCGGACGCAGTGCCAACCGTGGCGAGTGCGCACAAATATGCCGTTTGCCGTTTGATTTGCAGGATGCACAAGGGCACTCGTTTGGCAAAAAACATTGGCTATCGTTAAAAGATTTTGATTTATCTAACCATGTAGGCGACATGTTGGATGCAGGGGTTAGATCGTTTAAAATAGAAGGCCGATTAAAAGAGGTAGAATACGTAAAAAACATCACGGCCTACTATCGTCAAAAAATAGATGCCGCATTGGCCACTCGCCCCCATTTAAAAAGATTATCGGACGGGGTAAGCACCTACACGTTTGCGCCTAATCCGCAAAAAACCTTTCATCGCGGGGCTACTACCTATTTCTTTAATGGCCGAAACAAGGATATTTTCTCTTTTGAAACGCCCAAATCGGTAGGCGAATACTTGGGATACGTAAAACGTTTGTTGCCCAAAGGGTTTGTACTTAGCTACGCAACACCCAAAGTAATTGAAAGAGCTAATAAGTTAGGAGATAATAATACAACAGCAGAGATAGCGATTCACAACGGCGACGGACTTTGCTTTTTTACGCCCGATGGCGAGCTGAGCGGTTGTAAAGTAAACAAGGTAGAAAATGGGGTAATTATACCCAATGCCCCAGTATCGTTACGGGTGGGCGATGCCGTGTACCGCAATGCCGACGAACAATTTTTGCGTTTGCTGCAAAAACCATCGGCTAGTAGAAAAATACAAGTAACCCTAGATTTAGAGGGAGATACTTTGCGCATTTCTGATGGCACCCACCAGACCAGTTTGGTGTTGGAAGGGCCTTTTGAAAAAAGCAACACCCCACAAACAGACAATTATAAAAGGGTACTAAGCAAATTGGGCGATACCATTTTTGAAGCCTCGGATATTTGCATTGACACGGCGTTTTTTATTCCATCGTCGGTGCTAACGGCTGCGCGCAGAGCGGTGTGCGAGGCTTTGGTGCTACAACGTTTAAACAACCAACCCGCACCACTTACATTGCCGGTGGCCAACCACTACCCTTTCCCCTTGCAAAGCGATAGCTACCTAAACAACATTGCCAACCAAAAAGCCCGCGATTTTTATGCCGCTCACGGAGCAGAGACCTCAGCCCCCGCCTTTGAATTGCAAGAACCCGACGGGGCTGTGCTGATGTTTTGCAAGCACTGCATTCGATACGCGTTAGGAGCGTGTGCAAAAGAAAATCGGGGACTTCGACAAGCTCAGTCACCGATTAGCGAACCGCTGTTCCTTATCCACAAAAACTATTACCTAAAACTATCGTTTAATTGCAAAGACTGCGTGATGGAGGTGAGGAAGGGGTGAAAGTAGAGATATGTAAATTAAAACATTAATACAAAAATCCAAACAACCAAAGAGGGATTTTATTACCTCTTCCCACTTCCACATTATCTATTGCTAAATAGCTATCAGGCACATCTTTAATCTGCTTGAATGTTTTATCTGCTCCTCCTACTTCAATAATATATTTTTCATCAACTAGAAAATCACCAATTTTAGTATGATTAACAAGAAGAATTCTGCTAACCTGATTAAAGAAAAATGTTTCTCTTATCGTCCCTATCTCAGGATTATCATGTAAGGCATATACCAGATTTGTATTATCCAAAAACATTTTTTGCGGAGAAGACATTTGTTTAAGTTTCTTTACTGTTGATTTAAGAAGACCTAACAATGCTCCTCTCTCTAATAGTTCCAACAACCTCAATCCTTGTTCTCTACTTGTTTCCAATTGTGCATACAAATCCTCCATCTTTGGGATAAAAGGAACTTGCTGAGCAATTATCATCAATAATTTCTTTAATTTTAATACCGTAGCATAGGCCACATCTTCTACAGCAGGGATGTCATTTTCTATTATTTGACGACAAACCTCTACCAATCTAGTATTAAAACCATCAATATCCTCTTTATAGAAAGGATAATATCCATATTTACAATAATCCTTGAAATATGGTATCACCTTGATTTTTGATGTTATATCAGTTGCAATTGCAACATGATTTTCTATTAAATCTTCAAATTTTACAGGATTATACGACAAGACACCTTCAAATGAAAGGTATTCTCTAAAAGACATTCCATGCATGGTATACATTACCACCCTACGAGACAAATCACCCTCTTTTTGGTCAATCTGCAGCATTGAGCTACCAGTAAACACCACCTTTAAGGTAGGATAATTATCGTATATATTTTTTATGTATGTTTGCCAATGTGGATATTTATGAACCTCATCTAGAAAAAGATGTGTGCCACCATTAATATAATGATACTCAACTAAATCCATCAGAGAATGAGATACAAACCACATATTATCTAGCGATACATACAACACATTCTCACCTACTAGATTCTCCTTAATATATTGCAATAACAATGTTGACTTCCCTACTCCCTTAGGTCCTTTAATACCTATAAAACGAGCATTCCAGTTTATTTTAGCATACAAATCCCTTTTAAATGAAAGATCTTGCATTGCTACTAAACGCCCAGAATTTCTATATAAAATTTCGTATTCCATAGTTTAATTTTTTAAGATATTGCAAATATACAAAACAATATTCTAATATGGAAATATTTATATAAAACAATATTACAATATGGGAATAAATCTTTAAATCAATATTACAATATGGAAAATCTACTTATTTACACTTTTACAAGTAAAAAACAAGGTATTTTCTGCATTTTTCCAAAAAACAAGAAAAACGGCACCCAAGGATGCCGTTTTATACGATGATCGTCTCCCTACTGCTTTATTACCAATTTTGAGTTAATATTATCTATTGTAATAGTGCCGAATCTCTCTAATACGCTCTGACCGAGGAGAAGCGGAGCTTGCTGATTGTGCACCACAGAAGCATCAACATTGCGCAGCACAGCATCGCCTACTTTTATTTCCTTTAATCGGATAATGGTACCCTCGCCTATCTCGCCTGTGGCTACGGCAAAGTATTCCTTGCCTTTGATATCTTCCGATTTTAAATAACCGTTTTTTAACATAAACTGCGCTTCTACAGAAGATATGGTGACCGAACTGGCACCCGTATCGAACACAAATTTTTAATTGTCATAACCGCATGAACAGTAGAGTAGTCAAACTCAACGCCCTGGCCAATGCGGATAGGACCAGCACCCAAAACCACGATTTTTTTCTTATCGGTCAAAATAGAT
>JAFOFC010000070.1 GCA_017387515.1 Paludibacteraceae bacterium | reverse complement strand
TAAATTACCGAGTAAACATCGGGTAGGTTGCGGCCTTGTTGGTTGTAGTCCAATCCATAACCTACAATAAAATCGTTAGGAATAGAAAAACCCACCTTGTCGGGCACAACAGTACTCTTATTAAGTTGAGGTTTATAAAATAGGCTAACCACTTTTATACAAGCGGGTTGGCCTTTTTTAATGCGCTCTACAAATTGTTGCATGGTAAGCCCCGTTTCAATAATGTCTTCTAAAATAACCACGGTTCTGTCTTTTACCTCAACACCTAGGCTTAGTTCTTCTTTTAAACAACCAGTACTTTGTGTTCCTTGGTACGACGAGCATTTTACAAATTGCACCTCGGCAGGCTTACCATAGGCACGTACAAAATCGGCCACAAACACAAAACTACCCGATAACATACCTACAAATAGTAGGTTTTTAGTTTCTGCTAATTCTTGGCGTAGCTCTTGCGCCATTTCGCTTACGCGTTGGGTAATATCCTTGGCCGATAGGTACAGCTGAAACGTTCTGTCGTCAACTTGGATGGTATTCATGGTAGAAATTGATTTTTTACAATAAACACTGCGAATTTACAAAATAATCCGTATCTTTGCACCCATTAAGAGTGGATAAATTTGATTGCTTGCAACCACAGAAAAAAATGCTAAAAGACCTTCTTCCAAAGCCTTCTTTTCACGGCATCTCATTTATCCCTATACGTTTAATTTTTTAATAAATTCAGGTATGGGATATTTATTTTCTTCCGAATCGGTGTCGGCAGGACACCCCGATAAAGTAGCCGATCAAATATCGGACGCTTTACTAGACAATTTCTTAGCACAAGATCCTCAATCCAAGGTAGCTTGCGAAACCTTAGTAACCACGGGCCAAGTAGTGTTGGCTGGCGAGGTAAAATCTACAGCATACGTAGACGTACAATCGGTGGCTCGTAAAGTAATTAAAGGCATCGGTTACACCAAAAGCGAGTACATGTTCGAGTATAAATCGTGTGGCGTGTTATCGGCTATTCACGAACAATCGCCCGATATTAACCGCGGTGTAGAACGCGAAAATCCCTACGACCAAGGCGCTGGCGACCAAGGCATGATGTTTGGCTATGCTTGCAACGAAACCGCTAATTTAATGCCCATTTCGCTCGATTTGTCGCACGCTTTGTTGCGCGAATTGGCAGCCATTCGCGTGGCAGGTCAAGAAATGACCTATTTGCGTCCCGATGCTAAAAGCCAAGTAACCATCGAGTATGGCGACGATAACAAGCCCAAACGCATCGATACCATTGTGGTTTCAACCCAACACGACGAGTTTTTAGCCGATGACGATGCCATGTTGGCACAAATTAAAAGCGATGTAGAAACGATTCTACTACCACGCGTATTTGCCAAAGACCAACGTTATGCTGACCTAAACAAAGGCGATTTTACCCTATATGTAAACCCAACTGGCAAGTTTGTTATTGGTGGTCCTCACGGCGATACCGGTTTAACCGGTCGTAAAATCATTGTAGATACCTATGGTGGCAAAGGTGCGCACGGTGGTGGTGCTTTCTCTGGCAAGGACCCTTCAAAAGTAGACCGTTCTGCCGCTTATGCAGCACGTCACATTGCCAAAAACATGGTGGCAGCAGGTTTGGCCGACGAAGTGTTGGTACAAGTAGCCTACGCCATTGGGGTGGCTAAACCTACCAACATTTACGTAAACACCTACGGTACGGCAAAAGTAAACTTAACCGATGGAGAAATTGCCGATAAAATTCAAGAAATCTTTGATATGCGCCCAAAAGCCATCGAAGAACGATTAAAATTACGTCAGCCCATGTACCAAGAAACCGCTTCTTACGGCCATGTGGGTAGAACTCCTCAAGTAGTTACCAAACAGTTTAAGGGTTCAGAAGGCAATATCATTACCAAAGAGGTAGAGCTCTTTACGTGGGAAAAAACAGATTATGTAGAGGCAGTTAAAGCAGCATTTCAACTTTAATTAGCAGTAAGCGATAAAAAAGGCAGAACGCAAGGTTCTGCCTTTTTTTATCGTTTCTTATTTTTGGTGCTAGCTAAATCCTTAGGCCGTTGTGCTTCTATTGGCGTTGCCGTAATATCCCACGTCTCTTCTACATCCCAGTTGGCCCTTAAATTAAGGGTTTTAGGAAAATAATATACTTCTTCTGGTTGTTTATGTTCTAGCAAAACCCCGGTATCCCATTTGTCATTGTTATTGGCATCAATAATCATGCGCAGCGCATAACGGTTGGGGGCTAAGTCTTCAAAGGCGGCCTCTCTTTTTACAATGCGGCTTCGTTTTACTACCTGTTCTTTGCTGTCTAATAACTCTACAATGGCATGTTCGGGCACTATAGGAAATTTAATGTACAAATTAGAATAGTCCTCTAAACGTTTTACATCTATCGGCTTGTTAAAATGTAGGTTGGCATTACCGTAGATGCTAACAAAGGCTGCCGAGTCTACACGTAATTGATATTTTTTGCCAAATTCTTTTTTAAATGGAAGGTAGGCTTTGACGGCACAAATGCTGTCGTCTAATAGCACGTCAAATGGAACAGGCACTTCGGTGGTATCTCTAAGAATAAATAAACCAATGCTGTCTTTTTGGAAACTGGCAATGGGCTCGTCAAAAGCAAACTGAATGGTATCGTACACTTCTAGTCTGTTTCCTATATTGTGCTTAAAGGTAAGTGGTGTGTTAGGCAACGTGTTGCCCGCGTGTTCTTTCTTTTTATTTTTGTTATAGGCTTCTACTAGTAAAACCGTATCGCGCGCTGCCACCAGTTGCAAGGCAGAATCGGCACGTTGATAGTTAATCGCAATTTTTAGGGTATCTTGTTTATATAGGGTAGAGTCGGTAATCCAATACACCAGCGAATCGCGACGTTGAATGCGTTCCCTGCAATACCAGGGTTTTGCAGCAAGGCTGTCGGTAAGCAACTCAATGCTAGGCAGCGTATCCAGTGGGCAGGCAAAGGTAAGTTGAAACTGTGTCTTTTTTAATCGTATTGGTTTTTTTAGCAATTGACGGCAAGGAGGTACCTCTATAAACGATTTTAAGAGTAAATCCTTGGGATACGTTTCTGGAAATGTATTGATGATTACGCTGTCGTAGGCCAGTTTTTCGGGCGTTTTCCAAAGGGTATCGGCAGTGGCGTGCAGGTGCATTTCGGGGGTAATGATAGAATCATAAAAAGCAATATCTGGCCCTGTAGGGATGTAAAAATTGGTGTTACTAAGGTCTTTTAGTGCGTACAAACGATAGTTGCCTGGTGATACATTTCTTACGGTGAAATCGCCCTTTTCGTTGGTTAGAGCAATTCTATCAAATGGTTTCTTTAAAAAGGCAGAATCGGAGTGGTCGCGGTAAATGCCCACCTTGATGTCTTTTAAGGCTACTAAGGTAGCCGCATCAATAACCTTACCGCTAATTTCAAGCGAGTCAATATGGTCGCCTGTAGAAAAAACATACGTAAACGAGTTTAGTGGGTTCTTTTCGTTGTTATCAACTATGGCCTTGTTAAACTCTATGGTATAAGTAGTATTGGCTTGCAATGAATCCTCAAAAACAACACGAATTACCTTACCCCTCGATTTGATGGTAGGCATTACTTGCTGCGGAGGCGATATGGTAACGTTTTGTGCTGCATTGTTTACATTTACTAGTTCGTCAAATTCAATATCAAATGTCTTGCTAGTTACATGCAGTGCGCCGTTTACGGGAGCGCAACTTACTACTTTGGGCGGAACGGTATCTTTTGGGCCACCTTGTGGACCAGCACCGCGGTTAGCACACCCAAAAATGCCCAATAGTAGCATTAATGTAGAGGCAAAGCAAGTTAGTCTTATTAGCTGTTGTTGAGGTTTCATGTTCGCAAAAATACAAAAAAAGCACGAACCGACAAATGCCATTCGTGCTTTCAGCAGGGGTTATAAATGATTAACCTACAATCTTTTTAAACAAGTTTTTCATATTAACTTGTGCGTCAATAATGCTGTGTAAATCAGCAATAGCAACACGTTCTTGGCTCATGGTGTCGCGGTGACGAATGGTAACCATGCCGTCTTCTAAGGTTTGGTGGTCTACGGTAATACAGAAAGGAGTACCCACTGCATCTTGACGACGATAACGTTTACCAATAGAGTCTTTTTCGTCGTATGCACATTTGAAATCAAATTTCAATTGGTTCATAATTTCGCGTGCTTTTTCGGGTAGACCATCTTTTTTAACCAATGGCATGATGCAAGCCTTAACAGGAGCCAATACAGCAGGCAATTTAAGTACTACACGGGTATCGCCACCTTCTAGTTTTTCTTCTTGGTAAGCAGCCGACATAATCGAAAGGAACATACGGTCTACACCAATAGAGGTTTCAATAACGTATGGAGTGTACGATTGATTCAATTCTGGGTCAAAGTATTTGATGTTTTTGCCCGAGTATTGTTCGTGTTGGCTTAAGTCAAAGTCGGTACGGCTGTGAATGCCTTCTACTTCTTTAAAGCCAAATGGCATTTCAAATTCAATGTCGGTAGCAGCATTGGCGTAGTGAGCCAATTTGTCGTGGTCGTGGTAGCGGTATTTGTGGTCGCCCAAGCCAAGGGCTTTGTGCCATTTTAGGCGGAACGATTTCCAGTGCTCAAACCATTTCATTTCTTCGCCAGGACGAACAAAGAATTGCATTTCCATTTGTTCAAATTCGCGCATACGGAAAATAAATTGGCGAGCCACAATTTCGTTACGGAATGCTTTACCAATTTGTGCAATACCAAATGGAATTTTCATACGACCCGTTTTTTGCACGTTCAAGTAGTTAACAA
Source organism: Paludibacteraceae bacterium (assembly GCA_017387515.1). Lineage (GTDB taxonomy): Bacteria > Bacteroidota > Bacteroidia > Bacteroidales > Paludibacteraceae > Enterocola. Next base: position 9,392 of record JAFOFC010000070.1, on the reverse strand, counting down.
AGATACCTTGAGCGGTTTCGGGACGTAGGTAAATTTTCATAGCACCATCGGCAGTAGAACCCATTTCGGTCGAGAACATCAAGTTAAATTGACGTACGTCTGTCCAGTTTTTAGTACCACTAATAGGACAAACAATTTCGTAATCTAAAATGATTTGTTTTAGTTCTTCTAGGTTGTTGTCGTTTAGTGCATTAGCAAAACGAGTGTGCAACTCAGTGCGTTTTTGTACGTATTCTTGAACACGGCCATTGGTTTGGATAAACATTTCTTTGTCAAAGCTTTCGCCAAAACGTTTAGCCGCTTTTTCGCATTCTTTTTCAATTTTTTCGTCGTATTTGGCTAATTGTTCTTCAATCAATACGTCGGCACGATAACGTTTTTTGCTATCGCGGTTGTCAATCAATGGGTCGTTGAAAGCGTCAACGTGTCCAGAGGCCTTCCAAGTAGTAGGGTGCATAAAAATAGCCGCATCGATACCAACAATGTTTTCGTGCAACAAAATCATGCTGTCCCACCAATATTTTTTGATGTTATTTTTTAGTTCAACACCGTTTTGACCATAATCGTATACAGCCCCTACGCCATCGTAGATTTCGCTCGAAGGGAATACAAAACCATACTCTTTGCAGTGGGCAACTAATTTTTTAAAAACATCTTCTTGTGAAGCCATAGCGTATTTTTTGTTTATGAAATTGTTTAAAAATTGGAGTGCAAATATAGGCCTTTTTTCGTAGTTTTTTGTAATTTTACGGCGAAACTTTGTATTTTACCTTAAAATCACCTCCAAATATACTGCATGGAAAAAGAATTAGACGCAAAAGAAGTAGAAAGTACGTTGCAAGAAACATCCCAAGTTTCTGAACAAGAAGAAACTAAACCTGTTTCTAAAACGGCCTATGTGGTCCCAGATTTAAATAACGAAAAGATAAAACATCATTTATCGGGTATGTTCCAAAACTGGTTTTTGGATTATGCCTCGTACGTTATTCTAGACCGTGCTGTCCCTAATTTATACGATGGTTTAAAACCCGTACAACGTCGTATTCTGCATTCTATGCGTCGTATGGACGATGGTAGGTACAACAAAGTGGCCAATATTGTGGGCCATACCATGCAGTTTCACCCCCACGGCGATGCTTCTATTGGCAATGCTTTGGTGCAATTGGGTCAAAAAGATTTGTTGATTGATTGCCAAGGTAACTGGGGGAACATCCTTACAGGCGATAGCGCAGCAGCACCTCGTTACATCGAGGCACGTTTAAGTAAATTTGCCCTAGAGGTGGTATTTAGCCCCAAAGTAACCGAGTGGAAACAATCGTACGATGGCCGTAACAAAGAACCCATTGTATTGCCCGTAAAATTTCCGCTTTTGTTGGTGCAAGGGGTAGAAGGTATTGCCGTTGGTTTACAAACCAAAATTTTACCCCACAACTTTAACGAGGTAATAGATGCTGCCATTGCCTATTTGAAAGGCGAAGAATTTGAACTTTATCCCGATTTTCCAACAGGAGGCTACATTGACGTGAGCCGTTACCGCGACGGGGCCATGGGTAGCCGCGTTAAGTTGCGCGCCAAAATTAGCAAGGTAGATAATCGTACCTTGTGCATCAGCGAGATACCCTATGGCATGACCACCGATAAACTGATTGAGTCCATTCTAAAAGCCAACGATAAGGGTAAAATTCAGATCAAAAAAGTAGACGACAATACGGCAGCACAAGTAGAAATTTTGGTGCATTTGCCAGCTGGTCGTTCTACCGATAAGACCATCGATGCTTTGTATGCCTTTACGGGATGCGAACTGAGTATTGCGCCTAACTGCTGCGTTATTTACCAAGAAAAACCTCACTTTTTGTCGGTATCGGATGTGCTTAAATTCTCTACCGATAATACACTACGCTTGCTAAAAGAAGAATTGCTGATTCAAAAAGCCGAATTGCAAGAAAGTATTTTTGCCTTGTCGCTAGAACGCATCTTTATAGAAGAGCGCATTTATAAAGACAAAGAGTTTGAAGAAAGTAAGAGCATGGACGAGGCGGTGGCGCACATCGACAAACGTTTAGAACCTTACAAACCTTCGTTTATTCGCGAAGTAGAAAAAGACGACATCTTAAAATTGATGGAAATAAAAATGGCGCGTATTTTGCGTTTCTCGTCCAATAAGGCCGACGAAACCATGGCGTCGCTTAATGCTCGTTTAAAAGAGACCATCCATCATTTGGCGCACATTACCGAATACACCATTGATTGGTTTAAACACTTAAAAGAACGCTACGGAGCGGCCTATCCGCGTAAAACCGAGGTGCGTATTTTCGATACCATCGATGCGGTTAAGGTAGTAGAAGCCACCGAAAAACTATACATCAACCGCGAAGAAGGCTTTATTGGCACGGCACTTAAAAAAGACGAGTTTGTATGCAACTGTTCTGATATAGACGATATTATTATTTTCTACAAGGACGGTAAATTTAAGGTAGTAAAAGTGGCCGATAAACTGTACGTAGGTAAAAACATCTTGTATGTAGGTGTCTTTAAAAAGAACGATAAACGCACAGTTTATAACGTGGTTTACCGCAACGGCAAAGACGGTGCCTTCTTTATGAAACGTTTTGCAGCTACCGGCCTAACCCGCGACAAAGATTACGACCTAACCCAAGGCGTTCCAGGTTCTAAGGTGTGGTACTTTAGTGCCAACCCCAACGGCGAGGCAGAGGTACTGCGCGTGTTGTTGCGTCCTAAACCCCGCATTAAAAAGACTTCGTTCGAGATGGACTTTAGCGAAATTGCCATCAAGGGCCGTGGAGCCATGGGCAACATCCTTACTAAAAACGATGTTCACCGCATAGTGCTTAAACACAAGGGCGAATCTACCTTGGGTGGTCGCAAAGTATGGTTCGATTACGATGTATTGCGTCTAAATTACGATGGTAGGGGCGAATTGTTGGGCGAATTTAGTGCATCTGATCTAATTTTGGTGGTGCTTAAAAACGGCACATGGTTTACCACCAACTCTGATGCAAGCAACCACTATCCCGATAACATCTTGCGTTTAGAAAAATTTGATGCCAACAAGGTTTGGACAGCTGCCTTGTTCGATGCCGATCAAAAATTCCCTTACCTTAAACGATTTATGTTTGAGCCCACAACTAAACCCTTGTCGTATTTGGGCGAGAATGCTAAATCTAGCTTGTATTTACTAACCGATACGGTATTTCCTCGTTTGCAAGTTACCATGGGTGGTGCCGATGCGCATCAGCCCGAAATGGAAGTGGATGCCGAAAGTTTTATTGGATTAAAAAGTTACAAGGCCAAAGGCAAACGCATTACTACCTTTAAAGTGGCCAGTGTGGTAGAATTAGAACCACTGCGTATGCCCGAAGAGGTAGAAGAAGATGCAGAAACCTCAGATGAAACCGTAAAAAATAACGATTCGCAAGAAATTACTTTATTCTAACCATGACACACCAAATACACATTCCCAATACCGATGCGCTGCCAGGTGCAGCAACGCAATTTTTAAACTCCATAGGCGAAGCTAAATTATTGGCATTTTATGGGGCCATGGGCGTGGGTAAAACTACCTTTGTAAAGGCTATATGCGATGCACTTGGCGTGCAAGACGTGGTAAACAGTCCCACTTTTGCCATTGTAAACGAATATACCGATGCTCAAGGCGAGGCGGTATACCACTTTGATTTTTACCGCATCAAAAAACAAGCAGAATTGTTCGATTTGGGCTTTGATAATTACTTGGACAGTGGTTGTTTTTGCTTGATGGAATGGCCCGAATTGGTAGAAGAACTACTGCCAGAGGAAACCCTGCGTATAACCCTTATAGAGCAGGCTGACGGAAGCCGAATGCTCACTTTTGATGCCGAGTAAGGAATGACAACAGCCGAACAAAAAAAGCAACTTCGTAAAGTAGTAAAGGTGCGCGTTAAGGCACTCTCTTTGGCAGAAAAAGAAAAGCGTGCCACAGCGCTGCTGCGTGCCGTTTGGAATCATCCACTCTTTGCCTCCGCCCAACATGTGATGCTTTTTTGGCCCTTACCCGACGAAATTAACACCATTCCCCTAATAGAGCATGCTTATGCAGTGGGTAAAAATGTTTTTTTGCCCGTAGTGGTGGGCGATGATTTGGTGGTTAGGCCTTATAATCCTACTACCATGCAACCTGGTGCTTTTGGGATTCTAGAACCCCAAGGAGATGCTGTTTTGCCTACGCAGTTGGACGTAATCATAGTGCCAGGCGTGGCATTCGATGCCGCTTGCAACCGCATGGGGCGTGGCAAAGGCTTTTACGACCGTCTTTTAGCAAATATTTCTGTTCCTACCATTGGCGTTTGCTATGCCGAACAATACTACCTAAACATTCCTACCGAGCAGCACGATGTTCCCTTACATCATGTGATTATGGTTTAGATGCTGCAATCTTTTCTTCTTTTAAGAACCAAAACAATTAGCCTAATACTAGATAAGAATTTTAGATGGTGTAATTTTATGCCCGTATAAATCGCAGATAATCAGATAGTATTATTTTCTTTGATGTAGTGTTGATGTATTTTATTTTTTGGAATGATGAAATTTTGTGCGTGTAATTTGCATACGTTTGCGCCTTTTGAGGTATTATATTTGCCATGTGATTCACAACGAAAAAAGTGTCACGCATCATTGACTTTCTTAACATCATCAATAACCTAAAATTAAATCACCATGAAGAAAATTACTAAAACTTTATTAATGCTTGCGGCAACTTTCTTCTCTGTTGCATCTTTTGCAAGTCAATCCGAAAGGAATGAAATTCCTACTATCTCTATGTATCCCAATCCAACAGTTTCTAATGTTAATATTGTTTCAGAGAAAGTGATGAAACGCATTGAGGTTAGAACAAGAAATGGTAATGTGGTAATGGAAACTTATCCTAATGCTACCAGCGTAAATTTAGATGTTTCTAATTTGGAAAAAGGAAGATACATTGTTACTATTTACAATGATATTGCCTATCAAATAGAAACCATCATGGTTCATTAATATTGCATTTTTTTTCATAAGTTTTTAAGGGTTGAATAGGTTGTACAAAGCGTTGTACAATCTATTCTTTTTCTTCGTACATCTCCAAGCGTAAACCATCATCATCAAAAACGGCATAAGAGAAATGGCTAATCCAGTCGCCTAAATACACTACACGGGCAGTTTTGGATAGCATCAAATCTAACATTACGTGTCGGTGCCCAAATATAAAGTAGTCAATATCCGGATGGGTTTTACAGTATGTTTTAGCAAATTGTACCAAAAACTCTTTGTCTTCTCCTAAATATTCGGCCTCTTCTTGTTTGTGCTTGTAGAGTCGGTTGTTTTTAGACCATTTTAACCCAAACCAATAATTGATGGTGGGATGAATACAGTTGTAGAGTCTTCTTACCCAGCCAGCATGAAATACGTAGTGCATTAATTTAACTATCCAAGGTCTGTAACCGGTGCGGTGTCCGTGTGCTAAATAAAAACGCTTGCCGTTAATTTCTTGCACTGTATCGTACAAATACACGTTCATGCCCAACTCTTTTTCAAAATAGTCCCTTACCCAAATATCGTGGTTGCCAATAAAAAAGTGCAGTTTTACGCCTTTGTCCGATAATTCGGCTAGTTTTCCAAGCAATCTAACAAAACCTTTGGGAATAACGTACTTATATTCGTACCAAAAATCAAAAATATCGCCTAACAAGTAAATATCAGAGGCATTGTCTTGGATGGATGCTAGCCACCTAACCAATTTTTGCTCTCGCTCTTTGTCATTGTTAAAGGCGCAAGAACCCAAATGTACATCCGATAGAAAGTAGACTTTTTTGTTGGACATATGTTATCAAAAAGTTTTGGTATAAAGAGAGTTAACAGATATTTTTCACAAAAGTAATAGAAAATCGCTTATTTTTGTGTAAAACCCAAAAAAAAGTAAGATATTTGCAATATGTTAGAGTGTATTATAGAGGGAATCATTATTGGCATTTGTACTTCCATTCCGGTAGGTCCAATTGCTATTTTGTGCATCCAGCGCACCTTGCAAAAAGGCCATTGGCATGGTTTCTTTTCGGGGTTAGGTGCTGCTACTTCAGATACCATCTATGCATTGCTAGCTTTGTTGGGCTTAACCATGGTGATGTCGTTTATAGAGACACATCAATTGGTTATCCAAATTGTGGGTAGCGCTATTATGATGTTGTTTGGTATGTATATTTTTTTCCAAAATCCAGCATCGTCTATACGCAAACAACAAGAAGGTAAGGTTTCTTATTGGCAAGAATATATTACTGCTTTTTTGCTTACCTTAAGCAATCCCCTTATGATTTTCTTGTTTCTTGGATTGTTTGCCCATTTTACCTTCTTATCGGATGTAACTTCTCCTATTTACATCATTGTAGGCATTATTTCTATTTTTTGTGGAGCGGCGCTATGGTGGTTCTTCTTAACGTTTATTGCCAGCACCTTTAAAAAACGATTTAATTTTCGTGGTTTGTGGTTACTCAACAAAATAACAGGTATTCTTATTGCTGTTTTGGCGTTGTTTGGCCTAATAGGTAGTTTGTTAGGTATTGTTATATAATGCTACATCTTCTTTTTGTTTTTCTGCTAGTGGTAACCCTATATGCAACAACGGTGTTGCTTTATGTGTATGGCTGGCATAAAAAAAACAATCTCTCCCATATATCAAATTCGTATAAGCTGCCCGTAACTATCGTTATTGCTTTGCGTAACGAAGCGGCAAACTTGCCTTTTTTACTGCATTCGTTACAACAACAAACCTACCGTAATTTTGAGGTTTTACTTATAAATGATCATTCTGACGATCATAGTGAAAGCCTATTTAATCAATACGTCGATAGTCGTTTTAAGTGGATCAATGCCACAGCAGTAGGTAAAAAGGCAGCGATAAAGCAAGGTGTTTTATTAGCCAATACAGACATAATTCTTACTACCGATGCCGATGTTTGCTTGCCTGCAACTTGGGTAGAAAGCATGGTTATGGCCTACCACCATAGTCAAGCACAGTTGCTAATAGGGCCGGTTGCCATGCAAAACGCTACGTTCTTTCAGCAAATAGACTATTTTAGCATCGAGGGGGTTACTTATGGAAGTGCCAATATAGGTTGCCCCGTATTATGTAGTGGAGCCAATTTGGCTTTCTCTAAAAGTTGGTATCAGCAATGTTTGCCATACTTAAAAATGAATGTTCCATCTGGCGACGATATGTTCTTGCTAGAAGCTACCAAACACCTTAAAGGAAAAGTGGTGGCTATTAAATGCCCTAAAGCTACGGTGCATATTAACGGATGCCCTACGCTTGCTAGTTTTATAGCGCAACGTACCCGATGGGCGGGTAAGGCACCGCATTACACCAATTTTTCTATATGTTTTACGGCTGGGTTGGTGGCACTAACCCAGGTGGTATGTGCTGCATCGCTAGGATTAATGGCCTTTTCTGTTTGGTTTTTGTTTGTTTTTCTTGTTAAATTTGTGGTGGATGCTTTGCTAATAGCTTCTGTAGCCCATTATCATAGTCAACTAAGGCGGTTGTGGTATTATCCCCTTGTGGCTTTATTGTATCCCCTATATGTGTTGTTGATTCTAGTGTTAACCTTATTCCCACAGCAATGGAAAAAAAGAACCTTGTCATAGTTAGCCTTACTTGCCTTGTAGCTTGCTTGATGCTTGCCTGTCAACGTAGTACTGCTAGTTCAGAAGCCGCCGATGCAGCCCCAAATAAAACGGAAGTTGCAGTTCCTGCTTTTAATGCCGATAGTTGTTATGCCTTTGTTAAACAGCAAACTGATTTTGGCGCACGTGTGCCCAACTCGTCCGCTCATGTTGCATGTGGCAACTATTTGGTGCATGTTCTTACTCGTTATGGGGCCCAAGTTATCGAACAAAAAGCCAACTTAACCGCCTACAATGGTGCGGTATTACAAAGTCGTAACATCATAGCCTCGTGGCAACCCCAAAATCCCAATCGTATTTTTTTATGTGCCCATTGGGATTCTAGGCATACGTGCGACGAAGACGTTAACCCTGCAAACCATACTCAGCCGGTTATGGGTGCCAATGATGGGGCTAGCGGCGTGGCAGTTTTGTTAGAAATTGCAAGGTTGGTTGCGCAAACAGCGCCCCATGTAGGGTTAGATATTATTTTATTTGATAGTGAAGATTACGGAAATAGCGATGTAGACCACTCTTTCTGTTTAGGATCGCAATACTGGGGTAAAAACCCCCACGTGCCTTCTTATTCGGCACGTTTTGGTATTTTGCTGGACATGGTTGGTGGTAAAAATCCTGTTTTTGCCAAGGACCAAGTTTCTATACACTTTGCACCCGATGTGGCCAATATGGTGTGGAATAAAGCGGCGCAATTGGGGTATGGCAATGTCTTTGTTTCTACGCCTGGTGGTGGTGTTATCGACGATCATTATTATGTTAACCTATTGGCTAATATACCTTGTATTGATATTATTCATTACCGCGAGGGGGTAGGATTCCCCGATACGTGGCACACCACCCACGATGTACTAGAAAACATTGATAAAAGCACCCTACATGCTGTAGGCACCGTTGTTACCCATGTGTTGTACGAACTAAAATAAATACACATCACCAAATCACCGAATAACCGAATAACCATTAAAAATGCTCCAACCCTACTTACATAAAGGAATCTTAGAATGTGGCCTAGACGAGGCTGGTCGTGGTTGTTTAGCAGGGCCTGTTTTTGCAGCTGCAGTTATATTACCATCCGATTTTAATAACGAGTTGTTGAACGATTCAAAACAACTCTCAGAGGCCAAACGCTATCAGTTACGACCCATTATAGAGTGGCAATCCATAGCCTGGGGAGTAGGGGTTGTTTTTCCCGATGAAATCGATAAAATTAACATCTTAAACGCCTCTTTTTTAGCCATGCATCGGGCCATAGAGCAATTAAAAGTACAACCCCAACATTTGCTAGTAGATGGCAACCGATTTAAAACAACGTTACAGATTCCGTACACCTGTATTGTAAAAGGCGATGGTAAGATGCAAAGCATAGCAGCGGCTTCTATTTTGGCTAAAACCTACCGTGACGATTACATGAACCAATTGCACGAACAGTATCCACAATACCAATGGAACGAAAATAAGGGGTATCCCACAAAAGTACACAGAGAGGCTATTGCACAATATGGTATAACACCTTATCATCGATTAACGTATGGAGGTGTAAAAGAGTTTATACAAAAAAAATAGGGAGTTTTTGATATGACCCCCGAAAGTTAGACAAAAAACTTTCGGGGGTTTTTATGTCAAAAAAGTACAAGAAACATGGATATGCAGAACGATTAGAATATATGCATATGCTTGAACAAGGT
>JAFOFC010000069.1 GCA_017387515.1 Paludibacteraceae bacterium | reverse complement strand
GAAAAAGATTTATATGTGCAAAAACGTTAAGCAAAATGTGTTGTTTGAGCGAAGCGAGTTCACATTTTGTAGTTTTTGTATGTGTAAATCCCGACCGGAAACCAAGTCGGAAGATGAAGCGCCGAAACAAAATCGTTGATGCGTTGATGCGTTGCGATTTTGAACCACGGACGCACGAGCCGTGCGTCCCTACTTTTGACTTTATTCGATAAGGCGATGCAATGAAAAGACATCGTGATTGAGCGGAAATACATTTTTGTGTATGACGAGCGTTAAGAAAATGCGTTAAGAAGCGAAGCGGACATCGCATTTTTAGCGAGGAAAAGCAAAAATGCCGCGAAGAGCGTAGGCTTTGAATGCATCGCCTCAACGAAGAGGCAGTGGTTCGGGCCCTTTTTCCCTTCGGTCAACAACACGTCGACAAGCTCAGGGACCGAATGTGAGCGACAAGCAACAATAGTTATAATTTGCTAATATTTTATCCATGTGCATAGGGGTTAACTTTTTTATTTGTAATTTTACACAGATATTGTTTATTCAATTAGCCAATTAGTCGATTCGTCATCAACTATTATGAAAAAAATCATCATAACCACACTTATCCTGCTAGTAAGCATAGCATCGTACAGTAAAGAAAAACCCAAACAAGATAACCATTACTTTTCTGTAGCCGAAAACCTAGCTATTTTTAACTCGTTGTTTAAACAACTAAACGTACATTACGTTGATTCTATTCCCGTAACCGAGATAATGCAAAAAGGCATCAATGGCATGCTAAATGCCCTAGATCCTTATACTACCTACATCCCTACCGACGACGAAGAAAACTTTAATCTAATGACCAAAGGCGAATACGCAGGTGTAGGTACGGTAATTACCAAACGTGGAAAATACATTTATGCCAACGAAGTGTACAAAAATATGCCAGCCGATAAAGCAGGTATTAAAAACGGTTACGTATTTATAAAAGTAGACAACACATCGCTGCTAGATGTTACAACCTCTAAGGCTAGCGAACTGCTACGCGGCACTCCAGGAACCAAACTAACCCTAACCTACCAAACAGATACCCTATCGGCTCCAAAAACCGTAGAAATAGTGCGCGAACACATCTACCTAAACCCCATTCGTTACTACGGTATGCTAAACGATAGTGTTGGCTACATCATGCTAAGCAATTTTACCCAAAACTGTTCGGAAGAAGTAAAAAAAGCCCTGCTAGATTTGCGTACCCAAGGTATGCAGCAACTTATTTTAGACTTGCGCAACAATCCTGGAGGTTATTTAACCGATGCGGTAGACATTTGCAACTTCTTTATGAAGAAAAACCAAGTAATTGTTACTACCAAAGGTAAAAACAACCAAGTACTTAGCGTATATAAAACAGCCAAAGAGCCCATAGCCCCTACACTACCCCTTATTGTTTTGGTAAACGATGGCAGTGCTTCGGCTTCTGAAATTGTATCGGGGGCGCTACAAGATACCGACCGCGCCGTTATTATGGGCGAACGTACCTACGGCAAAGGTTTGGTACAAAGCACCTATCCTGTAGACTTTGATGGCCAATTAAAAGTAACGATTGCCAAATATTACATCCCTAGCGGCCGTTGTATTCAGGCTATAAAATACAATCCAGACCCCAAACAATCGCCCAGCTATATACCCGATAGTTTAACCAGCGAATTTACTACTACCAATGGTAGAATTGTACGCGACGGACGTGGAATATCGCCCTATATATAAAGAAAACACGACTCCATTAAAGGACTTATGTACCACTTGTTAGAAGAGTACAAAATTTTTGATTTTGCGGTTAATTACGTTAAAAATAACCCCAATGCAGTGCCATTAGAATCATTTGCACTAACCGATGCCGATTACGAGGCCTTTAAACAAGAGGTATTGAACAGCTCATTTAAATTTAATTCCTATTCGCTAGACATTCTAAAAAAACTAACCGACATGGCTAAGTTAGAGGAATGCTACGAAAACAATAAAACCTTGTTCGATTCGTTGCAAACTAGCCTGTCGCAACGCAACGCAGCAGCATTAGACAGCATCAGGCCCCAAATTATGCAGTATTTAACGGCCGAAATTGCCAAAAACTATTACTACCAATGGGGCGAAATGTATCACGTGGTTAAGCACGATAAAGTAATAGAACAAGCACTACAACTATTTACCGACCCAAAACGCTATGACAGCATCCTTGCCAAACCAAAAAAATAATCGTTTTTTGCCCACCTCGGCAAAAGAGGTAAAAGCATGGGGCTGGGATAGCATCGATATCATTTTATTTTCGGGTGATGCTTATGTAGATCATCCTGCCTTTGGTACCGCTATGATTGCACGCGTACTAGAGGCAGAAGGATTTAAGGTAGCCGTTGTACCCCAACCCAACTGGCGCGACGATTTGCGCGACTTTAAAAAACTAGGCAAACCCAACCTATTTTTTGCCGTTACAGCAGGGGTAATGGACTCGATGGTAAACCATTATACGGCAGGCAAACGCCTACGCTCTAACGATGCCTATACGCCCGAAGGCAAAGCCGGTTTTCGTCCCGACAGGGCTACTACTGTTTATAGCACCATCCTAAAAGAACTATTTCCTGATGTACCCGTGGTAATTGGCGGCATCGAGGCATCGCAACGCAGGCTTACCCATTACGATTATTGGGACGATACGTTGCATCCTAGCATTTTGGTCGATACAAAAGCCGATTTTTTAACCTATGGTATGGCAGAAAGAGCCATGGTGGCCCTAGCCAAAGGTATGCAAGCAGGTAAAAACCTAGAACAATTACAACAAATTCCACAAATAGCCTACCTTAGTAACGATGTTAATGCACCTGTCGATATAGAATTGGCATCGCATCAGGCTTGCTTGGCATCTAAAAAAGTACAGGCACAAAATTTTAAAATCTTTGAGGAAGAATCAAACCGTTATCAATCGGATAATCGATTGGGGCAAGTGGTAGGTAACCAAAAAGTGATTATCAATCCACCCTATCCTATTATTTCTACGCCAGAACTAGACGCCTTGTACAGTTTGCCTTATACGCGCCAACCCCACCCCCGTTACAAAGGCAAAACCATTCCAGCCTACGACATGATTAAATTCTCTGTAACCATGCACAGAGGCTGTTTTGGAGGGTGTTCGTTTTGTACCATATCGGCCCACCAAGGAAAATTTATTGCATCTAGATCGGAGGCATCCATACTAAAAGAGGTAGAATTGATTGCGCAAGATGCACAGTTTAAAGGCTATATTAGCGATTTAGGTGGTCCGTCGGCCAATATGTATCAGTTACGTGGCAAAAACCTAGAACTTTGCCAAAAGTGCAAAAAGCCAGCATGTTTGCATCCTAGCATTTGCAAAAACTTAGATACCAACCATGCTCCCCTAATTGATTTATACCGTAAGGTACGCGCCTTGCCTGGCATCAAAAAAGCCACCATAGGCAGCGGTATTCGTTACGATTTAGCCACGCCCGATTACTTAAAAGAAGTAATAGAGCATCACGTATCGGGACGATTAAAAGTAGCCCCCGAGCATACCAACAGCGAGGTACTGAACCTAATGCGTAAGCCATCGTTCGACCAATTTATTGCATTTGAGCAATTGTTTAGACAATTAAACCAAGCAGCCGGATTAAATCAGCAATTGATACCCTATTTTATATCGAGTCATCCGGGTTGTACGGCTACTCATATGGCCGATTTAGCCATTACCACCAAAAAAATGCGTTTCCAATTGGAACAAGTACAAGATTTTACCCCAACGCCGATGACGTTGTCTACAGAAATGTACTATACAGGGTATCATCCTTATACCTTACAAAAAATAACTACGGCCAAAACCTTGCAGCAAAAAAACGAACAACGCAACTTCTTTTTCTGGTACAAACCCGAAAACAAAGCAGCCATTGTTCGCTATTTAAAACAAATAGGTCGCCCCGATCTTATCACTAAAATTTATCCAAGATGAACATGCGCTACTGGATATTACTAAGTTGTATGCTGTTATCAAGCCTTGTACAAGCAGCACAAAAAGACATTGCTCCGTTATTAGAGCAATTGCACAGCCCTATTGCAGATAGTTTAAAACACGTTGTCAGCAAACAGGTAGAACAACAATTAGTAGCGTATTTTTCTGACGACAATTTGTTGCAAAAAACCATTGATTCGCTTTCTTACATTGGCAGCGCTGCCGATCAAGGTAACACCTTGCGCATTGTTACGTGGAATTATGGCCTAAGTGATGGCAGTTATGGTTGTCACGCTATTTTTATTAAAAAGAACGGCAAAAAAGCGCCGCTTATTCATGCGTTTTCTACAACACAAACCCAATTGCCTGCTATTCATAAAAAATACAACGCCAAAAATTGGTACGGTGCCTTGTACTATCGTATAATTTACTATAAAAAGAAATACTACTTATTAGGATATACTACCTATCAAACCGCTACTAGGGTAAAACTAATTGATGTGCTTACCTACCAAAAAAACAAGCCACAGCTAGGCGAAAAGGTCTTTGAGGTAAACAATAAATTACAATGGCGCATGGTGTTTGAATACAGCAGCTATGCCCAAATGCTACTGCACTACGACGAGGTACAAAAAGGCTTTATTTTTGACCACTTATCGCCCGAAGAACCTTCTATGGACGGCATTCGTGCCTTCTACGGCCCCGATTTTAGCTACGATGGGCTTTTTTACCACAACAAAAAATGGGTGTTACGCTCCGACCTGGACATTAAGAATTTGGAATAAATAACCGTCGCTTGTCGATCGTTGTTGAATCGTAAAATCGTTGAATCGTTAAATCGTTAAATGCCTAAAGTCGCAAGTCGAAGGTCGAAAGTTGCGATTAAGCGAGAGCAGAGATTAAATTTATTTAAGCTATGCCGAGCGGGAGCAACTTCATAAGCGAAGCGAATAAAGTAGGGACGCACGGTCGTGCGTCCGTGGTTCAAAACCGCAATGCATCAACGAATCAGCGATTTTGTTTAGGCGCTTCATCTTCCGACTTGGTTTCCGGCCGGGATTTACACATACAAAAACTACAAAATGTGAACTCGCTTCGCTCAAACAACACATTTTGCTTAACGTTTTTGCACATATAAATCTTTTTCCGACCTCCACCAAATGTCGTCAGATTG